>CAKAQU010000065.1 GCA_916720335.1 uncultured Moraxella sp.
TTGTGTTGCCGCCAAGCAACTATTAGAACGTAAAGGCGTAAATTATCAAGAATTTAATGTATTGACTTTAAGTCAGGATGAATTGGACAGTTTGAATGTCCGTACCAATAATTATCGCACTGTACCACGTATTTTTATTGGTGATGCTTTTATTGGTGGTTTTGATAATCTCAACAAATTAGAAAAAGATGGTAAACTTGATGCGTTGTTAAATGCTTAACAACCATTTAACTTCAAATAAATTTCTTTATTATCAATCTGTTAAACCTATTGGAGTTTTTTTATGTCAGACGAACAATTAGCCCCCCAACTTGGTCTTGAGCGCATCTATGTAAAAGACATTTCGCTTGAAGTGCCTAGTGCTGAAGTGTTTACCAAAGAGTGGCAGCCAGAGCTTGATATCGGTTTAACCACGGCAAGTTCTGATTTGGATGAAGACCACAAAGAAGTGGTATTAACAGTCAGTGTTACCGCCAAAAATGCGGGTAGTACTGCATTTATTGCTGAGGTTCAACAAGCGGGTATTTTTGTGCTAAAAAATATCCCCGAAAGTGATATGCCACATTTATTAAATGCCTATTGTCCAAATGTGTTATTCCCTTATGCTCGTGAAGTTATCAGTGACATTATTGCTCGTGGTAGCTTCCCACAATTGTTGCTTGCACCTGTAAACTTTGACCAAGCATTTTTACAAAGCCAAGCTCAAAACGAAGGTAATGCTTAATCAGTGATTACCTATCAGTAATCAAGCCCAAAAATCTTTATGGTTTTTGGGTTTTTTATTTTGGATAAATTGATTATAATGACAGTTACTTTAAAATGTTATTTTTTAACATTTTAACAATGGTTTTAATGGCGGTTTTTTAACACTTTGATTCTAATCCCTTGATTTTGAGAAATTATGCAAACAGTACAAGTTAAAATTATCAATCCAAAAATTGGTCAAGACCCAAATTTTCCAATACCCACTCGAGCAACTGATGGTTCGGCAGCGATTGATTTGCGAGCGTGCATTGACGAACCTTTAACCATTAAGGCAGGTGAGACTTGTTTGGTTGGAACGGGTATTTGCGTCTATATTTCCAATCCCAATTTTGCTGGACTGATATTGCCGCGCTCTGGGCTTGGGCACAAACATGGTATCGTTTTGGGCAATTTGGTTGGTTTGATTGATGCTGATTATCAAGGTGAATTGATGGTGAGTGTTTGGAATCGAAGTGGTCAAGATTTTACTTTAAATCCTGCTGAACGTATGGCGCAATATATGGTTGTGCCAATTTGTCGTCCTGATTTTGAGATTGTTGAAGAATTTAGTGATGTTAGCGAGCGTGGCGCAGGCGGTTTTGGAAGCTCTGGAACGCATTGATATTACAAATAAATGCTTTATTATTTATAGTTTACTGTTTTTTAAGGAAAAAATATGTCTTTAACTTTAGATGAAGCCAAACTCACCGCTCAAACCATTACAACTGCTCTACCCTATATCCAAAGATACAAAGACAAACTAATTGTCATTAAATATGGCGGAAACGCCATGACTGACCCCAAACTTGAAAGTTCTTTTGCCAAAGACATTGTACTTTTAAAAACTGTTGGTATTCACCCTGTGGTGGTACACGGCGGCGGACCTCAAGTAGACCGATTGCTAGGCGAACTTGGACGAGAATCAGAGCGCATTGATGGCATGCGCGTTACTGACAAAGCAACCATGGACGTGGTAGAGATGGTGTTGGGTGGTGGAGTCAATAAGTCCATTGTTAATTTGATTAATAAACATGGCGGTAAAGCTATTGGTTTGACTGGCAAAGATGCCAATCTTATCACCGCTCAAAAGCTGATTAAAACAAACGAATCAGGAAATAAAATTGATTTGGGGTTTGTTGGCGAAGTTAAAAGCATCAATAAAACTGTTATTGACATGCTAATTGCTAGTGATTTTATTCCTGTAATCGCTCCGTTAGGCGTAGATGAAGAAGGCAATACCTACAATATCAATGCCGATTTGGTTGCAGGAAAAGTTGCACAATTTTTAAATGCACAGCGCCTATTATTACTGACCAATATCAAAGGGGTTTTGGATAAAAATGGCAAAATTTTAACTAGCCTATCGCCCGAAGATGTTGATAATTTAATCAAGGACGGAACAATTTATGGTGGTATGATTCCCAAAATTGCAGGGGCGCTTGACGCTGTTAAAGCAGGTCTTAGAAGCGCCACGATTGTTGATGGCAGAGTTCCTCATGCGTGTTTATTGGAAATTTTTACTGATGAAGGAGTTGGTACTCAGATTTTAAATGAAGCCTAAAATTAGAGAAATAAAATGAACAAACTTTGTCTAGTTTTAATCCCAGCTTTTTTATTAGTGGCTTGTCAAAAATCACCTGATTCAGCCCATGCGCCCCATTCAACTTATGAAGCAGCTGAATTCACCACACTTACTGCAAATATTTTGCCAGAAAGCCAAATCATCACTCAAGAAGAAAATAATCCTCACTTAAAAAACCGTTTATTAGCGGTAAATGGTGAGATTAGTTTTGAAACCAGTGATGTTTTAAAAACCAATAGTGAAATCGAAAATCTCACCCTAAAACATGGAGGTTACATTCAAAACAGTCAAATTGCCAATCAAGAAAATTCCACTCATACCCTATCTGTTGGTCATGACCAAAAAAAGCAACTTATCAGTTACAACCGCCATGCTAATGTTATTATACGCATTCCAAAACAAAATGTGGCAGCCTTTTTAACAGAATTATCGCCATTGATGGAGTTTTTGGAATATCGTAATTTTTTGGCTGAAGATGTGAAATTAGACATCCAAAAATCATTGCTACAAGCCAAAATTCAAAGTGAGAAACAACAAGAACTGCAACATATTGATAATAATCAAGAAAAAACTACCATCATCACACAAAACGCGTCAGCAAAAGAAGAACAAATGTATGCTGAGCTTCAAAAAATGATGCTTGAAGACAAAGTTAAGTTTACCACCATCACATTAAAATTTCATGAAGCTGCGAAAGTTACTCAAAAAACCATTCCTGATATTGATAACAGAATCAAGCAAGAAAGTAATTATACTTTCTTTAGCCAATTAAAAAATTCATTGGCAGATGGCTGGTATTATTTTTTACAACTTATTTTATTAATTAGCAAACTTTGGGTTATTATTTTGGCAACATGTGCTGGCTTGTATGCTATCTGTAAATGGCTAAGACGTCGCAAAAAGGTTGCGCCAGCCCATATAAAAGAAAAAACCAAACATGAGTTATAAAAATGTCTTTGCATACAGCGGTTCGTCAAAACCAATCAGCTGAATTTCTTTGTCATTGTATTCACCAATTATTATTGGGCGTTTTAGTATGCTTTGATTTTCTTTAACAATATCATAAATGGTTAAATCAGCATTCGCTAACGACTGATGGTTTATCAAGCTATTTTTTGCGTCTTCATCCAATTTTTTATAGGTTGTACCTTGTTTGTTGATGACTTTATCCAATCCAAATATTGCTAGAAGCTCATCGAACTCATGTTTGGATAAAGTTACTTTTTTATAATCAAAAAATTGATATGGTATTTGATGGGTTGTTAAAAAATCAAATGCTTTTTTCATACTATTGCAATTTTTAATGCCATAAATTGTAATCATGTCTTTATCCAACTGTATCATGATGAAATCGTTAATTTTATCTAAAATTTTGCCAAATTATCAATTTTATGTTAATTTATCAATATTTTATTTTTGTTGATTTTTATGATCATGAACACTTTATCTCAACTTGCCAAAATGACCACTCTTGTTGCTGACACAGGTGATTTGTCTGCTATCATACGCCTAAAACCCATTGATGCAACCACCAATCCAAGCCTAATTACATCCGCTTTTATCAGTGGTGAATACGACGATATTGTCTGCAGTACTAAACACCTTACAACTGAGGAAGCGATTGATTATTTAACAGTTTGGTTGGGCAAACTGATTTTGGAACACATTACAGGACGAGTTTCTACTGAAGTTGATGCTAAATTATCATTTGATACCCAAAAAACCGTTACAAAAGCCCTGCAATTTATTGACGCTTATGAAAAATTGGGCGTTAAAAAAGAACGAATTTTAATCAAGATTGCCGCAACATGGCAAGGCATAGAAGCCGCAAAAATCCTAGAACAGCAAGGCATTCACTGTAATTTAACCTTACTATTTACTCAAATTCAAGCTCAAGCCTGTGCTGATGCTGGTGTTACACTCATTTCACCATTTGTTGGACGAATCACAGACTGGCAAAAACAGCATGAAAATAAAGAAACCATTGATATTCATGATGATTTAGGCGTGCTTTCAGTTAAAAATATTTATCATTTTTATAAAAAACACGGTTACACTACAGAAGTTATGGGAGCAAGTTTTAGAAGCTGTGAGCAGATTTTGGCATTGGCAGGTTGTGATTTATTAACCATTTCACCTACTCTATTAGATGAATTATCCAACATGGATAAACCTGTTATCAGAATGCTAAGTTTTGATAAAAAATTAGAAAACAAACCATCAGTCATTGATTTTGATACTTTTAATCAAACACAAAATCACCATCCACTCAATCAATTATTGCTAAAAGGCATTGATGGTTTTATTCAAGCTAGAGATGTGTTGGCAGAGAAATTAACCCGACAATAATTCTTTGGTTAGCAATAAACCATCGTAAAAAACACTTTACAAAAAAAGAAAACGCTTGTAATCTATCAGCTTAAATATTGATAAATTTCGTTATTTTTGGAGGTTGTTTGATGAAAAAGTATCAATGTGTGGTTTGTGGCTGGATTTATGATGAAGCTTTAGGCTGCCCTGAAGAGGGCTTACCTGCCGGCACACGCTGGGAAGACATTCCAGAAGACTGGACATGCCCTGAATGCGGCGTTGGCAAAGCTGATTTTGAAATGATTGAAATTTAATCCTAGTTATGACCTCATCATCTGCGTTATTACCAAAACCGCCTCAAAATTGGCAAAAACTAGGGCAGCTTTGGCAGTCCTCTGATTTATCACCTTATTTGTACCAGAGCATGGTAAAAATTAATGATAACATTACTCTATGCGTCGAGGCAGGCGGCAACCCTGACAATCCGCCTTTGGTGTTTATTGCTGGTTTTGGTTCGCAGATGATGTTTTGGCCTGATGACTTATTAAAACTATTTATTGATGCTGGCTTTTTTGTTGTGCGATTTGACAATCGTGATACTGGTCTATCAAGCAAAATTCCCGCTCAAAACATGCTTTCGCGACGAAAAACCTTAACGATGATTGCCAAAAATCAACTTGGATTTGGCAATAAAAAGCAAGAGGTTGCCTATACTTTGGTGGATATGGCTGATGATGTGGTTGGTTTAATACAAACATTAAATCTAACTGGCGTCAATTTAGTTGGTGCATCCATGGGGGGTATGATTGCTCAGATTGTCACTGCTAAACACAAAAACCTAATTCATAAGCTTATTTTGCTATTTAGTAGCAGCAATAAAGCGTTTTCTAAGCTGCCCCGATTAAAAGAATTTTCTACGTTTTTTCGTCGTCCCCAAAGCTATTCTGAACGCGATATGGTGCGTCATGCTGTGTGGTTTATGACGACGGTTGGTTCACCCGGACATCTTGATATTAAAGGTACGCGCGCAGTTGCTCAAACTCGCTATCATCGCGATTTTTACCCCTTAGGCATCGCCCAACAAATGAATGCAATTTTGGCAACTGGCTCTTTGCTACCCTACACTAAAAAAATCACCACGGACACACTTATCATTCATGGTAATAAAGATGGATTAATTCATCAAAGTCATGGGCGATTTCTTGCTAAAACCATTAAAAATAGCCATTTTGTCGTTGTAGAAGGACTTGGACATGATTTGCCTGTTTATTATTATCCTTATGTTGTTGGGCTTATTAAACAGCACTGTTTATCCTAAATCATTCATCAATTCATTTTTGTAACTCATTGAAATTATTTATCACAACCAATTGCTAAATTTTATTATTAGCGCTATTAATAATAGAATATTACAAATTTATTACCTGTAAGGTCTGATTTACATTGATGCACAAACGTTTATTTGCTTATTTTTTTAAAATTAGAAGTAATCTATATAAAAGGTTTAAAAATTGATAAAATTTGGGTATGATAACAGTTTTTAAATTTATTGGGCGTTGGTTGTCATGATTTATGATATTATTGGTGATGTTCATGGTCAAGCTGACAAGCTGATTGGGCTTTTGAATAAACTTGGTTATCAACATGATGGCAAAAGCTACGTCGCCCCAAATGGTCATCAAGCAATTTTTATTGGAGATTTGATTGATAGAGGCAAAAAACAACTCACCACATTAAACATCGCCTTTGACATGCTGGACAATCAGCAAGCCCAAATCATTATGGGTAACCACGAATACAATGCTCTAGCCTACGCCACAAAAAGCGATATAGACCACACGCATTATTTACGTCCACAGACTGCCAACAATACTAAACAACATCAGGCTTTTTTAGATGAGGTTATTTTTTATTCAGATACACATCATCATTGGTTAAATCGTTTTTGGCAACTACCGCTTTGGCTCGAACTTGATGATGCAATTTTTATTCACGCCTGCTATGACCCATCAGCGATTGCCTTGTTAAAAAAAATATCACCCAACCACCTACTCATGCCCGAAATTTTGCAAAATGCCAGTAAAAAAAATACAGCTGAATTTATCGCCATAGAACGTATTTTAAAAGGCATAGAAGCGCCATTGCCAGATGGTGTAATTTTTTATGATAAAACAGGCATTAAACGTAAACATGCTCGAGTTAAATGGTGGATGAATGATTGGCAACATCAATCCATTCAAGACATTTTATTTGCTAAAAATTTACCCAATTTACCTTTATCCAACCTACCAGATGATTTGACTTATTTTCATATTGACACTCAAAAACCCATTTTTATTGGGCATTATTGGCTATCTGGCAAACCTGCCATTTTATCAGAGCAGGTAGCCTGCGTGGATTATTCAGCTGGCATTGATGGTTATTTAACCGCTTACCGTTTTGATAGTCGTCATCAACATTTGGATAGTTGTCATTTTATACAATATCGTGATTAATATTTTAATGGTTTATATTTTTAATTTTATTTATTTGGGATAATTTATGTCACATTCTATACCTTCTACCATTTCTTCACCAAGTGGCGCGCCTAAAGTTGGCATTATCATGGGCAGTCAATCAGATTGGCAAACTATGAGTCAAAGTGCGCAAGTTTTGGTTGATTTTAATATACCCTTTGTTTGTGAAGTCGTTTCCGCTCACCGCACCCCAGACAAATTATTTGATTTTGCCAAAACCGCCAAAGATAAAGGGTTACAAATCATCATCGCTGGCGCGGGTGGAGCAGCCCATTTACCCGGAATGTGTGCCAGCCAAACTTCTTTACCTGTGTTGGGTGTGCCTGTAAAATCCAGCACCTTAAGCGGATGGGATAGCCTATTATCCATTGTACAAATGCCAAAAGGTGTTGCCGTTGGCACCTTAGCTATTGGCACAGCGGGCGCTTTTAATGCAGGACTGCTTGCCGTTCAAATATTGGCGCTTCACGATGATGAACTTGCTCAAAAATTAAATGTTTTTCGCAACAATCAAACACAAACTGTTTTAAACAGCCCTATTCCCGGTGTCATCAACTCATGAATGCATATTCCAACCCACAAAATAAAACTCACACTATCAAAACCATTGGCATTTTAGGTGGTGGACAATTAGGCATGATGATGGCGCAATCGGCACTCAAACTTGGGATGAAATGCGTATTTTTAGAAGATGCAAAAGACGCTCCTGCCAATCTTTATGGTCAAGTTTACACCAATAATCAGCTTGATGACTTTGCCAAAACCTGCGATGTTTTTACTTTAGAATTTGAAAATACGCCTGTTCAAACTGCTCTTTTTTTATCCAATTTAACCAATCAACGTGATTTTTTTCCTGCGCCAAACGTCTTAAAAATTGCTCAAGACCGGCTTGCTGAAAAATCATTATTTCGTCAATTGGATATTGAAACTGTACCCTTTATGGCGGTCAATAGCTTTAATGAACTACAAACCGCATGTGATAACTTGGGTCTGCCTTTGGTGCTTAAAACCAGTCGAGGTGGTTATGATGGCAAAGGACAATTTGTCATCAAAACATCAAATGACATTCAGACTGCTTGGGAGGCTCTTGGTAGTGCAACCACCGGTCAAGGCGGACTAACCAAAACACCCGCGCCCTTAATTGCCGAAGGATTTATTAATTTTAGCCGAGAAGTTTCCATTATTGCCGTTCGCAGCCAAACAGGTGAAATTCGGTATTATCCATTGGTGGAAAATCATCATCAAAATGGTATTTTAGTCAAAACCATCGCACCTGCTCCAAACGCTCACACGCTCACTCAAAAAGCTCAAGAAAATATTAAAAAACTTTTAGAGCATTTAGATTATGTGGGAGTTTTAACACTGGAGCTGTTTGTTAGTGGCGATAACCTGCTTGCCAATGAAATCGCTCCTCGCGTGCATAATTCTGGACATTGGACCATAGAAGCAACGGTTTGCAGCCAATTTGAAAATCATATTCGCGCAGTGGCAGGCTTGCCACTTGGCAGTACAGATATTCTTAAACCGTCGGTCATGTTAAATGTTATTGGCAAATACCCTGATATTTCTCAACTACTTAACTTAAATGGCGTGCATTTTCATCATTATCATAAACAAGAACGAGATGGGCGAAAAATTGGTCATATTACTCTAATGCCCGCTTGTGATAATCACTTGGAAGATTTAACAAAAACGGTAGAAGCATTATTGTAAAAAGATGGTAAAACACTCAAATAACCAGTTTTAAATTTTTCAATTGTCAATTATTGAGAAACCAAGTTTAATTAGTTAAAAAAAGTGTAAGAATTTTTAAACAATTTTTTTAAAATCCACAAGCTATTTTTACGATAATCAGGCATAATACTCTAGATTGGTTATTAGTTTGATGATTGTTATGATGGAAATGTGGAATAAAGAGCTGGTTATTCAAAGGCTATTGGCAATTACTTTGCTTGCTGTTTTGATTGTTTTATGTTTAAAGGTTATTTATTTTTTTATTGCTCCTGCATTATGGGGAGCAATCTTAGCTTATGTTACCTTTCCATTTTACCGTTTTTTTCATCAAAAGGTCAAATTTAGCCCAAATTTTAGCGCATTAATCATGACAGTCAGCATCTCTTTGATGATTGGCATTCCTTTGGTTGTTGGAGTTTTTATACTGCAACAAGAAGTCATCAATTTTTATGGTACTTTGGTTCGCAGGATTCAAGCAGGTTATGTGGATTTACCTGAAAACATTAAAAACCTTCCTGTTGTTGGGCAGCAAATTAAAGATATTTTGTGGGAAATGAATAAAAATCCCGATGCCACCATGGAGGCTTTTCGCTCATGGATACAATCACATCTATACTATGGTAAAATTGCTTTTGATGCTGCATTTAAAGGGTTTGCCAAACTTGGTATGGCGTTGATGACGCTGTTTTTCTTTTATCGAGATGGTTTGAGTCTAATGCATCAAATCCGCCAAGCTCTACGTAACATTATTGGCAATCGCATTGATGGCTATATTGATTCGGTTGGAGCAACCACGCAAGCAGTCGTTTATGGAATTGGACTGACTGCACTTGCTCAGGCAGTACTAGCAGGGATTGGTTATGCTGTAGCTGGCGCTCCCAACCCCATTCTTTTGACAATTTTAACTTTTATTATCGCACTCATTCCTTTTGGCACACCATTTGCTTGGGGTGGAGTTGCGCTTTGGCTTTTATCCCAAGGTCATACCACCGAAGGGATTGGG
>CAKAQU010000066.1 GCA_916720335.1 uncultured Moraxella sp.
GATTTGAACCAACGACCTTCGGGTTATGAGCCCGACGAGCTACCAGACTGCTCCACCCCGCATCAACTTATGCTGGCTATTCTACACAATATTTTTAAATTGTCAAGAATTTTAAAAAAATTTTTTTAGGTCAGTTCTTGTGGTAACACGCATTTAAATGCCAACGATAATAAATGTAAAAATTCATATTCTTTTTGCCCAAGTGTGCCATCACTGATTAACGCAGTATATAATGTTTCTAAGAAAACTTTTTTATCGCCTTGAACTGCCAATAATATCAAAAGACCATCAATCACATCTAAAGCACGTACCTGATACAATAACGTTATGTCATCAACCGATTGATTAATTTGTAGCAAACGACAAAACCGTTGGATGTTTTGCAATAGTTTTTCGTGTTTATACAATTCAAGACTGTTATCTTGAACACTTCCTAATAGCGCCAATAAAACAACTTTGGCAATATCAGATATATTTGTCTCATCCACCTGAAAACCAAGCCAGCTAAACAAACGAAGCTGGGCAGGTTTGGCATTTTGTTGTAACAACCCATCTGGGCTTTCCATGCCTGCCTGCACTGCCTGATACACCGCTAAAATAGTTGCTGATTGGCTGATGGTATGTAAGTTGGCGTGCCACGACTTATCTAGCATGATGTTTTGATTAAATGCTGTTTGATGAAATCTATCGTATTTGTCATCAATATGCTCAACAAAAGGTAAAAACCCTTCACTATAGCGCATTAAAAGCGTCTGATTGACTGCTTGTTGTTGATAAAGCTGATACAAACGGCGAATCGCTAAAAGCAAAATCAAACCATCTAAACGCCTGTCTTGCTTTGCAATTGCTAGCAATGTTTCGTCAAACAAACGATGGCATAATGTACCTGTTTTGTTGGTAGTCAGACAAGATTCTCTGGGCGTATAAATGCTATCAAAATCAACCGATACACCCACTTGAATTGCATCATAATGTTGGCACAAAAGCACACTTTCAATAACTGAAATTGTCATAGCAACTTTATTGAAATTTTTGCTAATTTGCCAATCTAGATTGATTTTTTTTAAAATGCGGTAAGGCAAATAAATGACTTTTGCATCAAAATCAGGTGGAAAAATTTCATGGGCTTTGGCGTCTTTTGGATAAATCATTTTGGTTAAGGGCTTCATATGTTCTTGTTCCACGACAAGTCTACCATTGATAACTAATTCGGGTGTAGGCGTAAATTCAATGACATCAGGCGTTGTTGACTCTGAAATTTTTTGTGTAAGTATTTCTTCTTGGATTGGTTGAAATGATGGATATGCAGCTACAAAATCATGAGCTTGTTTTAAATCATTTGGATTAATACGCACAACCGCTTGTCTGCCTGCATCGGCAAATTGATGATTTTTTAGCGCATCTATTCGCTGTATAATATCAGGATGACTGGTATGATAATCTTCTTTTTTAGGCTTGGGGTCAGCAAAGAAAAAATGGCTCGTGCAGGTACTAAAAGCATGGGTTTGTAAATCAGTATGATAACGTTTGTCAAGTTTTTCCAAAACTTTAACAACATCGGGGCTACGAGTCAGCTGCACGCTGGTTGCATCCGCCAAAAACTCTCGCTGATGATTAAATTTTTTCTTTATCCATTCCGTTCCAATCATTCCCCAAACACCAAACAAACGAAATAAAATCAGTGGAGCAGCCACCCAAAACCACGCACTCATCATCTGTGCGGAGTTTTTATTGTAAGAATGATGACCTAAATAAAGTTTTTGCTGCAAATAATGACCTTGAGAAATATAATCCAGCCAATCTTCTTTACTGTACAGAAAAGGAGCTTTCATTGCTTTAAGATAAGCATAAGAGTCATGGTAATTTTTATCAAATTTACCAAATATTTTTTCTTCTAAAATATCTACTGAATCATAAATCCAGTTTAACATCATCAGCCCAACATAAATGCGCAAATTTAGTTTAGCATCTTGGTGTAAAATATGACCAAACTCATGTCCTAAAAGTCCATAAAGTTCAGCATTGGTGAGTTTTTCAGTTGCTCCTTGGGTTACAACCATCACCATATCTTCCTCATTAAAACCCGCTACAAAGGCATTGACCCCCATTTCAAACGGTAAGACGTATAATTTTGGTAGCGGGATGCCTGCACTGATTGCCATTTGATTAGCAAATTCATAATAGCGCTGATAACTCTTGGGCAATTCACTAACATGGCTAACTCGGATAAAATCGCACCCAAATATCGATTCATCACCATCAGGATAAACAAATAAACGTACTGCTTTGGCTTGTTTGGCAATCGAGATGCCACCTTCTTTGATTTTTTTATTGCTAATCATCATACCAATTAGCAAATAAATAGGCACACCCAAACCCACCCAAAAAAAGATACTGGCTTCAATCTTACCCATAATGACATAAGTAATTGAACAAACAACAGTCAATACAATCAAAAGTTGTAACGCCACCACCAAAAACAACAATCCAAAAAATAAGCGGCTCATTTTGGCATAATGACGCTGTGCATCAAAAAAATGTGTCAATCTATCCATATCAAATTATCGTTTTTATTATGTAATGAAAATTAATTAAATCAAGGTCATAGGTTATTTTAAGAATGCAATGTTATTTTGGGTGATTGGTTCATTTGTGATTTATCAGTAAACTCTAAACTATTAATTGCGTGAAACTGAAACATACTACTAATAAAATTGTTTGGGAAAATTTCACGATTATTATTATAAAACATCACGCTATCGTTGTAATGTTGACGAGCAAAACTGATGCGATTTTCAGTGTTGGTAATTTCATCAAAAAGGTCTTTTATCACACCATCAGCTTTTAGTTCTGGATAACTTTCAGCTACCATATAAAAGCGCCCCAATGCACTAGATAGAGCGGTTTCAGCCTGAGCGATTTGAGCAAGAGTTTGATTGTCCAAAATAGGATTTTGCGCTTGTAGTTGACTGGCGTGATTTCTGGCATCAATCACTGCTTGAAGTGTGGTTTTTTCATGGGTCATATAGCCTTTTGCTGCTTCCACCAGATTTGGAATTAAATCATGACGACGTTTTAACTGCACATCAATTTGCGCCAAAGCATTGTTGATTTGGTTTTTTTGGCGAACCAGTGTATTAAAAATCCCAATCAACCAGCCAATAATTCCTGCAAAAACCAACAAACAAAATAACGTAACAACCAATGATGAAACCATAAGCATTCTCCTTTTTTTGATTTATTATCATCATGACAAAAGCACAATTAATCAGCGCGTAGCTAGCCCCTAAAGTTTAACACAGCTTGATAATTTATCCTTTATTTTATGCTAAATTTTATTAAAATTAGCAAATTTATTTTAATATTTTGTAGCGCTTTAGATTTTTATGACGTTTTTATGATTTTAAAATAAATTAAATAAAAAAAGCCAAGTAAAACTTGGCTCCAACTCAACAATCCTCAAATTAAGTGGATGTTGAATTTGATGGTAATTTATCCAAAAGTTCAAACAATGCTTTTTGATAAACCCCTTTTTTAAAAGCAATCACCTGACCTAAAGGATACCAATAACTAACCCACTGCCATTGGTCAAATTCTGGCACAGAAGTATCAAAACGAATGTATTTAGTGTCTTTTTCATCTAATTTTAGCAAAAACCAACGCTGTTTTTGCCCAACACACAATGGCTCTTGTTCAAAACGAATAAAACGCTTTGGCAGCCGATAACGCAGCCAATCTTTGGTTACGCCAAGCACTCGAACATGATGGGGCAACAGCCCCAACTCTTCATACAGCTCCCGATACATAGCGTCCATAGGAGTTTCACCATAATGAATGCCACCTTGGGGGAACTGCCAGCTATCGCCTTCTATGCGTTTGGCAAGTAAAACCTGACCTTGTGTATTTGCTAAGATGATACCGACATTGGCACGAAAGCCGTCTGCATCAATCATAAATCGCCCTTAATATTAAAAATCCGTTCATATAACGGTAATTAGGACTATTAAACCAAACTTTTGTTAAAAAGTATAGGGCAAGTGATTTTTATCCAAACTTTTTATGATAATTTTTTAATGATGAATTTGATGATAATTTTTTTTAATAATAATTGACGCAAGTAAATTTACAGCAATAAATTTATGATAACATAGCTTTCTTAAATGCAATGCCTTTGATTTGAGCTGACCTAAAGTGCTTGAAATTTTAAAAATTGCACTTAATTACTAAGCTAAATTTACATATTAAGCAAACCTATATCCAATTTAGATTTTATCATTCTTCTATTTAAGGCTTGTTTGACAATTTTTTAAGGATAATTTTATGAGTGATATGACCACCAAAATTCGTTGGCTAAAAAATGATAGTATAAATTTTGAAGCAGTTAGCAGTTCACAACATACAGTTATTATGGATTCTGCTCAAAAACTTGGGGCAAAACCAATGGAGATGATACTCATGGGGCTTGGCGGCTGTGCTAGTTATGATGTGGTGAGTATTTTACAAAAATCTCGTCAAGCAATCAGCGATGTTTCTTGTCAAATTAGTGCAAAACGTGCTGACAGCATTCCTGCCGTATTTACTGACATTCATTTGCATTTTGTGGTTACAGGTACCAACATCAAGGAAAGTCAAGTCGCCAAAGCGATTGAATTGTCTGCAACCAAATATTGCAGCGCCTCAAAAATGCTCGCTGATGGTGGTGTAACCATTACCTATGATTTTGAAATAAGACAAACAGACAGTACCAAAACAATATAGTACAAAACAGATAACCAAACTACGGTGTCGTTTATTCATATGATTAATTTTATTCAACATTTTCCAAATCGCCTAGAAATTGCAGTCATTGCCATGCTGACTGCCTGTCTTTTGCCTTATTTTTTTGCATTTTTTGCCAAAGTATCTGGTGGGTTTAATTTTAAGGTTGATAATGCCAACCCAAGAGATTTTTTGACCAAGGCGCAAGGTTTGCCTGCTCGATTAAATGCTGCTCAAGCAAATAGTTTTGAAGGACTGCCTATATTTTTAGCATCGGTTTTGGTAGCAATGCAATTTTTTGTACCTCAAAATATTGTCAATGTACTTGCATGTTTTTATGTATTACTTCGCTTAATATACGGTTTTGCTTATGCTATTAATGCACCAATATTTCGTTCGGTAATATGGATTTTATCTTTAGCATGTTGTTTACTGTTATTTTATTTTTCTTTGATTGTTGTTTAAATAATTATTTTTCTTTTTTATAAATAAATAAGAAAATGTTTGCTAGTTTTTAAAAATATGATAACATATGCAATCAATAAAACAATTATGGTTTTATAGGTTAGTATTTTCTTATTACCCTGCTATTCATTTTTTATGTAAAATACTTGTTGGGTAAAATATGTATTTTGGCGTGGTAATCTTTTAGTTTTATTTTTTAATTACCTTAAATGGAGATAAATTTGTTATGAGTATTGAAGAGCAATCTATTGAACAATTGCAAGCTACCATCAAGGATGCCGAAGCAAAAATTAAACAAAAAAAAGCGCAGAGTCTAAAAGATGCTTATGTTCAATTTAAGGAAATCGCTAAAGCAAATGGCTCTACTATTGAAGAAATTCTAAAAGTTGGCAAACGCGTTCATAAAGAAAGCAAAGTTGCCTACCGTGACCCTGCTGAGCCAAAAAATGTTTGGGCTGGTCGTGGACGCAAACCACTTTGGTTAGAAAAAGCATTAGCAGAAGGCAAAAAGCTAGAAGATTTTGCTGTATAACAGTTTTATTTTAGTACGATTATAGCTACCAGTTATCATATTCTTCTTGCTTTTATGATGACAATTTGATAAATTTAAGTCAGAATAGAGCTTTGTTCTGACTTATTTTGTATTTTGGTTTAATGAATTTTTTTAGCTAATTAAACTTTTTAATATTATAAAAACAATTTAAACCAAATTAAAATTTATTTTTAATTTGATATATCTAATATTTTTTTTATTATAAATTGTGATAAGTGTATTATTATGGCAAGTGTAAATAAAGTAATCATCGTTGGCAATCTAGGCAACGACCCCGAAGTACGTCAATTCCAAAATGGTGGTAAAGTTGCCACTATTAACGTTGCTACCTCTGAACGTTGGACAGATAAAACAACAGGGGAACAAAAAGAGCAAACCGAATGGCATCGTATCAGCCTGTTTAATCGCTTAGCGGAAATTGCTGAACAATATCTACGCAAAGGTTCTAGTGTCTATATTGAAGGCAGTCTACAAACTCGCAAATGGACAGACGCTCAAGGTGTTGAGCGTTACACCACCGAAATCAAAGCAAGCAGCATGCAAATGCTTGGTAGCGCTCCTAGTCGTCAAAACAAGCCTTTTGACCAGTTCTCTGCACCTCAAAGTTATCCACAAGCAGCCCCATCTGCTTCGACCAATACTGGTTATCCAAATACAAATTACCCAAATAACAACTATCCTGCTAATAACAGTTATCCTAATAACAACTACCCGAACAACCCTCAACCTGTTCAACGTAATGATTTAGGTAATAATCAATTTGCACCCAATCAAACATTAGCTAATAATGCAGGTGATGATGATATCCCATTTTGAATTCCATATACAGAAATTATGTAAAAATACATCATAGAAACCAGAGAGAAGCCTTATAAAATAAGACTTCTCTTTTTTTACATTAATTTTGACACAACATCTTTAATTTGATAGTATTTATATATGATATTTTTGTAAATTAAATGAATATGTATAGATTAGAAACAGTCCTTTTTTCAAATGGAGAACGTTTTCCTATATTGGTTAATGTTAAAACTGGTATTCCTGATTTTTATTCAACCTTATGGGTAACTGTAGAACTACGTAATCAATCCGCAGTAAACACAATTAGAAATAAGCTGGGAACTATACAGTGGATAATGAATTGGGAAAAACAAAATAATCTTGTTATTAGTGATCTAATTCATAACAAAGTACTCTTAACAGAAAACCAATTAGAATCTCTTATTCGGCATATGAGAATAAATGTAAAAAAGCAAAAGAATGTAATCAATACAAAAAAAAGTGTGTTAATGAAAGGTAGGCCTCAATTTATTGATATTTATTCTGCCGTATCTCTTAGTCATCAATATAATAGACTAACAACGCTTTCAGAATACATATTATTTCTATCTAAAGTAATTAATGTATCTAATGAATATATTGAAAAATTGACGAAACTAATTATGTTAATTAAAGAGTCAAGACCTAAAAATCATAAAACATTATCTATCAAACCAGAAAGTAAGCTACCTGATGGATTGTTAGATGAGTTTATGTCTATTGCGAACTTTTCTAATCCTAATAATCCATTTCAAGATATTGGAATTAGAAAAAGAAACCATTTAATGTTTATCTTATTAAAGGAATTAGGGATTAGAAGAGGAGAGCTATTATCAATTCAAATCCCATTTATTGATATAGGAACAGCTAAATCCTCAATTACAATTAGACGAACGCATGATGATAAATTTGACACAAGGAAGAAGCAAGCTGTAAGTAAAACGAAAGAAAGACGACTTCCTATTTCACAAAATATAGCTCAACTTATAAATGACTATATTATGAACTATCGCTCTAAGATTCCTAACGCTAATAAACATCCATATTTATTTGTAACCCATCGAAAAGGAAAAACGCAAGGAAACCCAATTAGTACCAGTTCTTTTGATAACGTTATTGTACCAACAATGAAAAAGATAGATCCTAAATTTTCTATTATTCATCCGCATATTTTTCGTCATGAATGGAACTTAGATTTTTCACGAAAGGTGGATAAAAATAATCAAAATATAAATCATGATTTTTCTCATAAAGATTTTATTTCTTCCGAAAAAGAAGCAAAGATGAGACAACATCTTATGGGGCATACATCCGAGAAATCAGGAAATATTTATAATCAACGCTATGTAAGAGAAAAAGCTAACAAAATATTATTAGAGCTTCAAATTGAGCTTCAAAAAAAGGTTGATAATTATGAATCAAAATAGATATTTTAGACAGTCAAGAGATGGGTATGCATTTGATGAAAATGAAAACTTTTGGCGTATAAGTAAAGACAAAACCATTAACTTTTCTCAACATATATTAAATATAAATAAAAAAACATTAGACGGTTTTAGAAAAACATTAGCAATATATGCCGAAAAATACTCAAGTTATCACGTATCTCACATGTATCAACAGTTTCAACGATTAGTAATTTCAACTAACTTAGAAATAATTAATGTGCCAATAATCTTGGATTGGAAAAATAAACTAGGAAAAGAGCATGAATGGTATTTAGGAGCATTAAAGGGTTTTTTACTGTCATGGCATGAGTATGGCTATTATGGAGTTGATAAATCTGTTGTGTCATTGCTAGAAAGCTTTACGTTGAGTGGAAATGAGAAAGGTAAATCGGTATTAATGAGATGCCCTTATACAGGAGCATTTACCGAAAATGAAGTTTTGGCTTTAATGGCTGAACTTGCTAGACTTTGGAGAGAAGATCTTATTTCATTTGAAACATATGCATATATTCACTTACTTCAATCTACAGCTAGAAGACCCATTCAAATACGCCATTTAAAATTTGAAGATTTAAGAAAGGAAATCTCTCAAGGAACATGGAATTATTTTTTAAATATCCCTAGTGCAAAAAAAAGAGGAGGGCTATTTAGAGAAACGTTTAAAAAGCTTGCTATCACAGAGGACTTATATTTAATTCTCCTAAACTTTATGGAACATCAATATAAGAAATTGCTTAGTCTGGTTGATGAAACCTTTATTTCTAGTTATAAAATGAAATTACCAATGTTTATTGATTGGAATTGTTTAAAGAAGAATATCAAAAATAGGAATTTTGATCTTTCATTATTAAACAAAGATATTTTTCATTATTCTGCTTCTTCGTTGGAGCTATACGCATTACGAAAATTCTGTATTCGCCAAAAAGCAATTTCAGAACGAACAGGTGAAATTATTCATGTAACAGCAAGACGTTTTCGCCATACTAGAGGAACAAATCTAGGAAGAAAAGGGGTTGGGGCAACGATTATAGCAGAGCTCCTAGATCATACAGATACACAAAACGTTAAAGTTTATACTGAAAATACAGCTGATACAGTGCAATACATTGATCGTGTTATGGGTGCTGAAATGGGAAAACTCGCCCAAGCATTTACAGGTAGAATTATTTCTAACTTAAATGAAAGCGAAAGGGGGCACGATCCAACATCTTTAATAACCAATAACGGAATAGATACAATAGGTGCTTGTGGTACAAATGATTTTTGTATAACTAGCTATGAAACTTGTTATTTATGTCCTAAGTTTAGACCGCTCGTTGATGGTCCTCATCAACAAATCTTAAATAAGTTGTATGAGGAAAAGGAAGAACGTTTAAAACAAACCAAAAGCATAGATTATGCATCATCCAAAGATCGTATTATTTTAGCTGTTGAGTATGTTGTTCAAGCTTGCAATGATATGAAAAGAACTATTGGGAGCCACTGATCATGAACAATCTAATTTTCACTCCAAAAGATAATAATCCTAAATCTAATTTAGAGCAATTTATTAATTTCAGTAAAAATCAGCTTACTACCTTTGGAAAGGATTGCTGGGAAAACAACCAATGGAAAACAACATTCAGCATTTATCCAGTTCAGGTTCGTTTTTCCACAGAAAGAATTAAATCTACATCTTATAAATATGAACGATTAGCTGCACCATTCATTGAATTTGCCAAAGCCTATATTCGTTATACTTATTCTCTAAATCCTATTCG
>CAKAQU010000067.1 GCA_916720335.1 uncultured Moraxella sp.
TCAGGGCGCCGCCAAGCTCAACACCTTTAACGTCATCAGACGCAAATACACGAAAAAACGCACTATGTAGCGCGTTTTGCACACACAAACGCAAAGATTCTGATTCGCTAGCAATAACAGTTGCTGTTGGCATATTATCCATAATTTCAGCAGCTAAATTTGGACCACTTAAAACTCCAAAATTCACTTGCGGCAGCTCTTCTTGAATAATTTCACTCATTAAACAAAATGATTCTTTTTCAATGCCTTTGGTTAAGGAGATAACAGCTTGATGAGTAATGTAAGGAGCAATGGATTTTAAGGTTTCACGTACTGCAGAACTTGGAACAACCACAAAAATTAAATCTTGACCTTTTACTGAATTTGCTAAATCATGACTGAATTTTATTCTTTCATCAAGTTTATGGTTTGGCAAATATTTTTTATTAATATGAGTTTTTTGCATCGCTTTGGCCGTACGTTTATCCCGAACCCATTGTGTTACTTGACAACCGTTTTTTGTTGCAATATTTGCCATGGCTGTACCAAAACTACCACCACCCAAAATTGCAATACGTAAAGGCAAAGGGATATTTTTGACAGTTGCATTGATTTTTGTATTATCAACATCAGTCTTTTTTATTTTTTTTGCTCTGACAAGTTGGGCAATATTTGCCAAAATACCTTTGTTACCGTCTTTATCTTCTAAATTATTTTCAAAAGTTTCTAACTGCTCTTCTAGTATATGTTTTGCCTCATCAATTTTATTACTAGCGGCATCCACCATTTTTTGAACTTTAAGACTTTTTGGCAATTTCATAACTCAACCTTTATTCGTTCATTTGTTAATATAAACTCAATATTTAATAACTTATTTAATGGTACTTATAATTTGATTTATATATTCTTGGTTAATTTTTTCTCTATTTGGCAAGACAATATCACTAGAACCAATATAAATAAATCCACAAATGATATTATCATCTGATACCTTAAAAAATTCTTTCACTAGTTTTTCATTAGCCAAATCACCAGTTCGCCAAATGCTCTTATAACCCATTGATTCTAAGGTCAGTAGTATATTTTGAATTACTGCGCCAACGCTTAACAACTGTTCAAATTCTGGAACTTTATCATGTTGTTTAAAATTTGTCGCAACTGTAATAATCATTGGCGCGCGTTTTGGCATATTTGATAATTTTTTTTCTGCAATTTCATCAAGTGTCTTGTTTTCTTTTATAGCTTTTTCTTTGCCCGCTTTTAATAAAACATCCCCAAATTTATCTAAATTATCTTCAGTTAAAATAGATATTTGATAAGGAACAAGTTTTTTATGGTCTGGAGCAGTTAAAGCGGTTTCTAAAATAATTGATAATTCTTCTTTATTTGGCATTGGTTTATTTAAATTTCCAACACTTCTTCTTGATTGTATTAGACGAACAATAGAATTCATGACTTATCTCGCTTTTAAAGTTTATTTTTATTTTAACCAAGTTCAATTAATAATATTTTTAATTCAGTCTAATTTGTGTTCCTGGGATAAATATTCTTCTGATTGCATTTCAAGAAGCCTAGAGCGAGTACGCTCTATTTCAAAGGCTAATTTTTCACCTTGATAAATGTCTAAAATGGATTGTTCTGCTCGCATCAGTAATTTTACTTTCCTATCATAAAATTCATCAACCAAATAAATAAAACGTCGAACAGGGTCCATAAGATTATCATTTAAATCAGGTGTATTATCAATTAAAACGGTATTAAAATTATTAGCAATCTCAATAAAATCCGCGGCTGATCTAGGCTGTAAACACAATTCTCGAAAATCAACAAGTAAAATAGTTTCTGTACGTTTTTTAATAATAACTTCACGTCCACCAACTGTAGTTGGGTCAGTAAAAACACTTTGATTGGCAGATAGTGCTTCAAAACGCTCATTGAGCCAATTATTAGTTTCTTGAGATAAAGGTGATATGTATAATTTTGCTTGTTTTAATAGCCTTAATCGATAATCAATACCAGCATCAATATTCATAACTACTGTATTTTTTTCTACTTGAGCAATAGCAGGTAAAAATCGATCTCTATGAATGCCATTTTTATACAGTCCTGATGGCTCGATATTGGATGTTGCAACCAATGTAATGCCTTTTTTAAATAGCATAGTAAATAAATCACCCAAAATCATTGCATCAGATACATTAGAAACAAAAAATTCATCAAAACAAATAACGATTGCTTCATTATAAATAATATCTGCAACTTTTTCTAAAGGATTACTCTGTCCACGCAGCGCAACCAATTCTTTTTGAACTCGCTGCATAAAATGATGAAAATGCAGCCTCATTTTTCTTTCTATTGGTAGACTTTCATAAAACATATCCATCAACCAAGTTTTTCCACGACCCACCCCACCCCACATATACAAACCTTTAGGTGGTGAATTTGTTTTTTGTTTGAACAAACTAGCGAAGAATCCTTGATTTTTTGAATTATTAAATTGAATAATTTGATGATATAAATTATCTAAATATTTAATTGCATTTTCTTGAACTTCATCGTGTTTAAATTCACCACCAGAAAGTGCGGTTTGATATTTTTCTAATGGACTTTTTTCATTTATTTTCATAAGTTTTTACCTTTAAATGATGACTAAAGATTAATAAATTTAAGTTAGGAATTACTTTTATAAATATCTTCTAAAACATTTTTTAAGTCTTCTTGTTTTCCATTAAAAAAATGGGCTGCTCCTTCTATTTTAATTGATTTTAAACCAAATAATTCAGAAAATTTTTCTATATTATTTGGGTTAATAAATTCATCTTTATTTCCATAAACAACAAATGTATTTTCCTTATTAAATTTTAATCCTTCTGGGTTATTTTTTTCAATGGATGGAACAACTAAAATTGTTTTTTCTAATTGAATGTTTTTATAATTATTTAGTTTATTTTCTAGTATCTCATTACTTAGTAAACAAGCAATAAACCCGCCAAATGAAAAACCAGAGATGTGTAAATATGCTGCATTTGTTTGATTGATAGCCCAATTTAATACACAAAGTGCATCGATAAACTCTCCTTGACCATACTCAATATTGCCACTTGATTTTCCAACACCACGATAATTAAAACGCACAACGTTGATATTTTTATCACGGTAGAAACGATACAGGTTTGTAACTACCTTACTTAGCATATTTCCACCTACTTTGGGATTTGGATGGCAAATAATTGCAAGATGTTTACTATTTTTCCAAGTGTAGTCTACTTCTAAAACAGCATCTTTGGCAATGTGTTTTGCTGGAATTAATATTGTTGGTTTTTGGATTTTCATTAGTTTAATTTTGGCTTTTTAAGATTGCATAAAGAAAAATTTGTTTATTATATCATTTTTATTTGGTTTGTTGATTTTTTGTTTAATGTTACTTTTTGTTAATAAAATTTAAATTAATTTGACAAATTTTTACAAATAAAAATTTTTCTTTATCTTACTTTTATTATAATTTCTAGTAGTTTTCTTTTCTTTTGGAGAAAAAGGATTATGTTAAATAAATTTTTAGTTACAATGGGCATTGTTGCATCGATTTTTACTTTATCGGGCTGCCAAAATACGCCTATATCGCCAGTAATTCCTAAAGCAGACAGTACTTTTGAGACTACAGGCTTAGGTTCAACCAAGGTTAAGGCGCAACATGCTGCTATGCAGAGTGCCCAGAAACAGTGTGGGCACAAAACGCCAGTTGTGATTAGTGACAAGACAACTTATAATGGCGTGGTTGATGAAAAACTTGGACGAGTGATTGACCAAGGGGCAGCGGTACTAGGTACAATCATTGGAGTTGGTAAACCAAGCTTAAGTCGCGACGATGATTATGAATTTTTTATTAAATTTAATTGTCAATAATTCCACAATCCCCTATTCTTTCAAATTCTTTTAACCCTGTATATCTTTTGGTTTCAGTGTTAATTGATTTTTCCAAAGCTGATTTAGTACTGTATATTTTCACTTGTTTTTTTGCACGAGTAATTGCAGTATAAATCAGCTCTTTAGATAGGATTCTTTGATTATCATCATTAAATGTAATGGCAACTGTATCAAATTCCGAGCCTTGTGATTTATGTATAGTAATGGCATAACTACTTTCAACAATATCATCATCAAACATATGTATTGGAAATATTTTTAAGGATTTTTCGTAAAAATATACAGCCAGTTGATTACTTTTTCTTCCATTTTGTAGGCAAATTCCAATATCGCCATTAAATAAACCCAAATCATATCTGTTTTTTAATACCATCACTGGCCTTCCATGATACCAAGAAAATCTGGAAAATTCTGGTGATAACTCTAAATAATCTCTATGAGCAATTTTAATATAATGATTTATTGAGTGGTCTCCACAAATAAAAGAGTGAGAAGCGGTTAAAATACGATACTGATTTAGTGATTTATTTAGTAAAGTTAAATAATTTTTTTGTTGTTCTTCATCCATTTGAAAAAATGTATTTTTTATTTGTTTGGTTAAATAAAAATAACTATTTTCTCCATCATAATAAGGTTTGAGCAAATCATCATAAAAGCTTTTATCATTATCAGAATTTATATCCTTAAAAAACAAATCACTGCTGGTACTTATAATATTTTGAAAAAAATCAATATCAATAAATTCTTTTTGGTTAATCAAGTGAGCTAATTTTCCTATTCCAGATTCATTATTAAATCTCTTACTTTGTATTAGATTTGTTTGATTGTTCTTTAAAATATCTAATTTACATAAATCAAATAATACAGAACCGGCATCAACAGCCGATAATTGATGAGTATCACCCAATAAAATAATTTTTGATTTTGGTTTAATTGCCATTAATAAATTTTTGGCAAGTTCAATACCAAGCATAGATGCTTCATCAATAATAATGATTTCATAAGATAAAGGATTATTTTTATGGTAGTAAGGCATACCGTTATTGCCAATACCAAGCAATCTATGAATTGTCATTGGTTCTGGCAAGGAGATATCATTTTCTTTAATTGCATTCTGCAAAGATTCTTTCATTCTCTGACCAGCTTTTCCTGTCGGCGCAACAAGTGCCAAATGAATATTTGGATTTTTATCATAAATCATTCTAACCATTTGAGCAATTGTAAATGTTTTACCTGTTCCAGGTCCGCCAGTAATAATAGAAATTGAATGATTGCAAATATTTTCGATAGCCTCTATCTGTTCTTTATTTAATTTTTCAGTTAAACTTCTTTCTATATCATTGAATGTACTTTCTGATTGACATAAATTTTTTATTTCATTAAATAATAGTTTTTCTGCATGATAGATACGATTTAACCATATAATAGCTTTATTTTCTTTTTCTTTGTAATTAACAATAATTACCCGATCATTTTTTTGACAATTTACCGAAAAAAAACAATTATTTTTTAATCTATCAATAAAATTTTTTAATGAATCTTTTAAAATATAAAAACTTAAATAATAAAATCTTAATAAAGATAAATAAATAATATAATATTCATCTATTATATTTTTTATTTCCGTACTATTTTTTTTATCACTATCTTTGTTTATCTTATTATAAAGACTATTCTTAAAATTAAATTCCAAGTCTTTCATAATAATATTTATTTTTTCTTGATTTTTTCTTGATTTGTAAAGTTCATCTGAAAATTCTAATATGCTTGAATAAGATATGACATTATCAAAATAAGATAATGTAATCGTTATGATTTCCTCTAGCCAATTAGAATTTGAAATTAATAATACAGTATGACCTTCGTTTAAATATCTAGTTAATAAAAAATAAAACAAATGAAAAATATTATTATCAATTTCATGAATATAATTATTTTCAAATATTAGATTACTATGAATATTAATATTATTATTAATACGTTTTACAATATATTGACTAATTGATAATTCTTCGATATTCATTATAAATCCTATTTTTTACTAATAAATAAGCCATCTAATTGATAAATTAAATCTATTGGAACATCCCAATTAATACGACCAGAATCATGAAACTCTTTATCTACCCCACGTAAAAATACAAACTCTATTGCTCCTAAATATTTTTTTTCATTACCTTGGTAATCTTTTATTCTTAATTTTAATAATTTATGTAGTGCTAACTGATAAATACAAGCCTGAAGCCAGTATCCTTGAGTATTCATAATATATGATAAATTTTTATGATGATAATCAGATAAATATTCACTTACAAAATTTGATTTATAGTCAACAATATAAAACTTACCTTGATACTCATAAACTAAATCAATCTCCCCTTTTAAATATTTATAAATAAAATCACTATTTTCATCATTAATAAAAATATTCTTTCCACTATTGTTTAGAATACAATTTAATTTTTGAATACTAAAATTATCATTTATTCCCAATAAAAAACTCATTTCTTTAATACATTTTCTTTCATCCACATCATAAATACTGATATTAGATGATTTCATAGGAGTGTGATAGATTTGAATTAGCCACTCAATTAATTGCTGGTGATTTTCCTGATAATCTTTATCGTATTCTTTAGCAATGTTTTGCTTTTTGATATATTGACTGATTTTATTACTAATATCATCCTTATTATGAATATTTATCTCTTGTAGTAATTTATGTAAAAAAGTACCTACATATTTTCCTTTTTCAAAATTTAATCGGATATCATTTGGTTTATATGCTATATTTGTATTTTCTATATTTTTATTTTTTTTAATATATTCAATTACCTCGTTTTCGTCATCACTGATTTTTAATTGATTAATTAATGCCGATGCACTGGTATTGACTGTACCAGAAAAAATATCTTTTGTAAAAATATTTTTCCAATGATGATATGTAATTTTTTCTTGATTTGTTTTTTTATTCTGATAAATTTCTGAAATAAAATCTTGACATTTATTTAAATGAATCTGACCAATTTGGCTAGTAAGACGACTTGGAATATTTAATTGTTCTTGCTGATTAGATTCAAGCCAAGAATATAAAGGACAGCCATCCATTTTATTTTTTTTGATATTTTGATTAGCGATAATGAAAGTTTGCTCTGAAGCACGAGTTAGTGCAACGTAACTTAGTCTTCGTAATTCATCAATATCTTCATGACGATTTTTTTCTATATACCTTTCATTTGCAGAAATACATCTTTGTATTGTATAGTCCTCTTTATGAATATAAGTATAAAACAATTGCTTATTGTTAATAATAGAATCATCTAAACCGAATATATAAACGATTGGAAATTCCAAACCTTTAGAACGGTGAATAGTCATTAAATTTATACCGACTTCGCTTGGTAGTGGCAATTGTTTATAAGCCTCTTCTTCATTTTTTGATTTTAGCATTTTTTCAAACCAAGACATAAAATGCAATTCATGAACATTTCTAAGCGCTTGTTTATTACTCATTAATTCTATCAACTGCCATAAATCTGCAATATATCTTTCATTATATTTTGCAATTTGTTTCCATAAAGTATTTTCTTGGTTATTTAAATTACCTGAAAGTGGATTATTTAACAAGCAATAGTTTAATAAACTTGCAATACCAAATCTATTGAAATTATATTTTGCTTTTTTTAAGTAGGTAACAAATTTATTATAATAAAAATCATTACTAAGGATAGTATTATTTGCTTCATTCAAATCTAAATTAAAAAATGATGAAGTTAATAGCAATGATATTTTATTTTTATTACTATTATCCATAACTGCTAATAATAATTTATGTAAATCTTTTGCAGCTTGAGTTGAAAAAATATTAATTGATTTTGGAAGTACTGAATGAATATTCCATTCCTGCAAATGATGCTTAATTTTTATTAAATTATCATGGTTCCTTGAAAGTATGGCAATATCATTTGGAACTATTCTTCTTTTTATTCCATCAACGTCAATAAATCCATCCATATTTAATATACTATTAATATGTTTTGCAACTGATGAAAATACATTAACATCATCATTATCATAAAATAAAATATTAATTGTTTTATCTGTCAAATAATCAGGAATGGTTTTATTTGTTAAATGATTCTGCCATGATAAAATCTTAAGGTCTTTTTTAGCAAAAATTTCCTGATAAAAAATATCATCGCCCAATCTTGCATGATTTTCATTATTTGTTTTTTGGTTGTCATAAAACCAATTATTTAATGCTTTAATCATTTCTGAGTTGGAGCGATGATTGACATTTAACGTTAATGATGAATCCAAAATAGGTAAATGATTTAGCTGGTTGGGATTTTTACCATAATATTTCGCCTGATTATAGTTGGCAACGTCTCCACCACGAAAACGATAAATAGCCTGTTTAGGGTCACCAACCAGCAGTAAAAATCCTGGTTTTGTTCTTTTTTTCTCTTTATCTCGTTGCTCTTTTAAGTCTTGAAGGTAGATTAATTTAATTAGATTAAATTGTAAATCACTAATATCCTGAGATTCATCAATTAATGCAACTGGATATAAAAAACGAATATATCTTGTGAGTTCTTTATTATCTTCTAGTGCTTCATTTAATCGAACCATTTGAAATGTAAAAGTACTTTGATTTTTTTTCTCTAAATAATTTTTCATTTCCACTTTTACAGTTTTAGCAATTTCACTATATAAATATATTTTGTATTTATCTCGAACAGATTTAATATCCTTTAATAATTTATTTAGTTTTTTTAGATATAAAATTGGTAATTTATGAAATTCATCTCTTGATTTTTCATATCCTTTTTTAAATAATTTATCACTATCTATTTCGTCAAGTTTTTCTATTAGATTTTTTTCTTCTTTTGTTATAAATTTTATGAAGCCAATCTTGTAATCATAAATCTTTTGAATAATACTTTCTAATAAATAAAAATTATTTGAAATTATACCTTTTTTAAATCCGCACGTTTCCGTACAATAATTAGTATCGTAATAAGGGTTAAAAACAGATAAATCTTGATTTAAAAAATCTTGAATAAAATCATTAATCCATTTAAAATAAAAATCATTAACTTTTTCTACTTTGTCAATATTAGCGGTATAAAAATCTAAAGATAATTTAATCAATTTGACAATGGATGATGTATCACTAAATATTGATTTATCTATTATTTGATAGAGTTCTGGCGACTCTTGACTTAATGTATATCTAGATTTTCTAAGCTCATCATGAATTAAAGAATGAATGATATCACTATAATCATCAATAATTTTAGTTTCTGTGTTATAACTAATTTCAGAAGAAAACTCTTTTAGCCATTTCTGAGCAAGGCTATCTATTGTTCCAATAAATAACTTATCCAACGTAGATAATAACAATGAAATACGTCTAATAGTTAATTCTAGTATATGATTTTGACTGTCTGTTAATAAAAATTTAATTAAATGTAAATTAATTGCATCGTCATATTCTTCAATTTCTTCCTTAGAAGCAATGTCTTTAATTTCATTTAAAACATCATCAATTGAAATATTTTCATCAACCCCTAAAGAAAACCAATTTGGATATTTTTCTTTTTTTGATTGCATCCAAATAAGGTACTTACAAAAATTATTTAGCCTTTTTTGCAATCTTTCTTGCATTTCAGCAGCAGCCAGCCGTGTAAACGTTGTAGCAATAATTTTCTCTGGAGGATATTTTTTTTCAACTAACAGTCTTAATAAAATACCCGTCAATGTCCATGTTTTCCCAGTTCCTGCTGATGCTTCTATTAAATAACCATTTTCCAAG
>CAKAQU010000068.1 GCA_916720335.1 uncultured Moraxella sp.
AAGAGCCGCACTTGGCTTGATGTGTTGAAGAAATTGCTCAATCACAGACATATCATCTACAGGCACAAAACTATGTTGAACATTTTTACCTAATTTGTCGTCAAATAAGGTATGAGTACGGTTAAAACCTGTTTGCGTGGTATTTGTAATCCAAAGATTAAATCCTTGATTTAAAAAAATATTTAATAAAGGTAAGGCGGTGTTAATTTCCCCTAAAGATACTGCATGACACCAAATCAGCCCCCTTCTTTTTTGTGTTGGTACTGGTAAATAAGACCGCCCAAAACGTTCAGCAATTTCTCGCTGATAAGTGGGTTTTTTACCCGATTTTTTAATCAACCATAAACGATACAACGGTTTAATAAGACAAATAAGCAACCGATAATATAAAGGCGGTTTTTGTAAACCTTGAGAATCCATTGCCTGCCCTTAAAAAAAGCTACCAAGCAGCATTAATAAAAATATCATAATTGCGGCAACCACACCAACAATAATGCCATATTTTTTATTGGTTTCTTGGTCATTTCGTGAAACATTTTTGAGCATTTCCGCCTGGTTCATGTAGGCGCAAACTTTTCTAGCCTCTATGTGTCCACCATCAGCCGCTTTCTTTAGCCAATATTCACCAATATTTTGGTCAGGAGCGATTCCATCATTGTCTTTGTCAAAACCTTGATAATACAATCGGCTCAGTAATTTTTGTGCGCGAATATCACCCATTTCAGCCGACTTTTTAATTAAGGCAACCGCCTTTGAAGTGTTTTGTGGCACACCACGCCCTTCAAAAAAATACAATGCTAATCGAGTCATAGCTGACATATTGCCATTTTTTACCAGTCCAACCAAGACTTGTAGGGCCTTATTACGAATTTGAATTTGTTCGGGGCTAAAGCTAATTTGATTGATGATTTTGCCTTCTAAGAGTTCTGCATTGATGTGTTTGTCAAATCTATCCAAAATCATACTGGCTTTTTGATAGCCGTCATTGTTGTCGCTGGCAACTTCAACATTTAGTAGGTCGCTATAGGCTTCAGTAAACAGTTTTGGGGTGTGTGATGCTCTAGCTCTTTGTTTGTAACTGGCAGGTGTTGGCGTCTTACTTGATGGGTAAGCGGGCTTAACTGTGTTTGATTGGGTTTCAGACAAATCAGGACTGGTGGAGATATTAGGCGGGCTTTCTGCTTGTATTGTGTCCAATGGTGCATTATTTTTTATGTGAATATCTTGACTATTTTTCTGATTTAGTGCGTTATCATCATCAAGCTTCGCCATTTTTTTATCAGCATTATTAACCAAAGAATCATCAATAGTTGTTTCATCTTTATTGACTTGCGGCGCTGTTTCAGCGATTTGACGAATTTCATCGATTTGTGCCATTAATTTTATGTCGTCTGGACTATGAACCATTTCTGAATTGAGTCTTGGTACTGCTTTCATGGTGTTGAGCAATTCTTTGGCTTCATCATTTTCCAAAGATAAGAATTTTTGTAAAAAGTCATGCACTGCCCAATATAAACTGTCTTCTAAAGGTTCATCACTAGGGCTGCCAGTATGGTCTAATCCACGAAAAACCCTGTCAAACGACCCAAAAATTCTTGAACCAATAACTGACAATACAAAGAAATTTTGAGCAACATTTTTGCGCAGCGCATTCACTCCAAAAGCATGCACAAAAAATCCTTGATAAAAAGTATCTACTTCACCTGCGCTTAATTGACCGCCAGAGAGGTTGGCAAATGCTCTAGCATAAACTTTGCTAAAATCTTGAGCAACGTAAAGTGATAAATTTGCGTCTTTGATAAAACGATTAATTTCGGTTTTAATTACTTCAACGGTGTGATACATCAAGACCGCAAGTAGTTTGATAAATTCGTTATGGTTTAACACCAAAATTTCACCGATTTGCCGATTTGCCAAATCTGATTTGACTGATGATAACAAAGCATCAATCACCTTTAGACTGTTTAAATCGGCGGTAACACCCAAGCGCTGTTCAACAAACAAACGTTTAAGTCTGTTTTGATAAGCAAATGTTTTATTGGGTTTATCTTCTTTTAGACTTTGCCAAAGTTGAATGACTTCAGCATCAAACTCAAAATAAACAAAAACAGCAGTGTCATTCATAATCAATCCAGCATATTCATCAAACATTCTTGCACATTTTTTGATTGCACGTTGTGTTTTAGGATTATTAATTTGGTTTTTACCATGATTTTATCAGCATCATTTAGGGTCTGCCAGCGTGCCAAAGCGGTTAAAAGTCGCGCCGCCAAAATAGGATTTTGATTGTCTAAGCGTTTGATGGCTGACAAATATAAATCCAGCCCCGCATCGCTCCAAAGCTGAATGGGTTTGTTTGTCAGTGCTGATAGCGTGGTACGCACGCGGTTTGGTGTTTGCCAATCATAATCGCTGCGTTTCATTAAAGTGTCAATAAATGACACATCTCGACTGTCAGCAGATGCTTGCGCGCTAAACCATAAATCAATCACTAAATCTTCTTTGGCAAATTTTTGATAAAAATCAGCTAGATGTTTTTCTGTATTTGGTAAATCAAAGCAAATCATCGCTGATAATGCACCAAGTGTTTCGCTCATACAGGTGGCGTTTTGATATTGATATTCTGCCCAATCTTGTGCTTTTTCTTGGTTGGCGGTCAAAGCAATTTTTAATAATACGTTACGCAAGAGTCTTTGCCCGCGTGCTTTGGCAGAGTCTTGATATGGCGTTATTGGTAGGGCATGATACCAAATATTTAATTCTTGTTTTAAACCATTGGCAATGGCTTGTTTTAATGCATCTCGGATTTGTTTGACAGTTTTGGGCTGGTAATTTTTGTCATACGCCATAGCAAGTTCGGTTTCACTTGGCATATCAAATAATCTAGCCGCCAGCATTGGGTCATTATCTATTAAAGAAGGTATGGCTTGTTTTAATGAATCTATGACAATTTGCGTATTGCTGGATTGTCCTAATAATAAACGATTAATCAAAGTTTGCATGGCTTGCCAGCGGTTAAAGCCTTCAGGTTCAAAACTGACCAACTTAGCAAGTTCATCATCACTGTACTCAAATTCTAATTTTACAGGTGCAGAAAAATTACGTAAAACTGAAATCACAGGACGCACACCACCTAAATCAAGTCCATCAAGGCAAACCGTTTGGGATTTTTGATTTAAAAGATGGGTTTTTTGGCTTAGGAGTTTGCCAGTTTCACCGTGAAAAACTGCCATATCTACAGGAATGGGTAAATCTTTTGGGGCATTAAACCCTGCAACATGGCGAGTATGCTGACTTAAATGCACTAAAACTTGATTGTTTTCTACTGTAAAATGCCCAGAAAGTACTGGAGTTCCTGGTTGTTGATACCAAATTAGAAAATCTAAAACTCGTTTATCAGCAATTGCCAAAGCGGATAAAAAATCTTCCACAGTTACTGCCATGCCGTCATAACGACGAAAATATTCATCAGTTCCTTGACGAAATTTTTCTTTACCCAAAAGGGTCGCAATCATACGCACAATTTCTGCACCCTTTTCATAAATAGTTGTGGTGTAAAAATTGTTAATTTCCACAAAACTATCAGGGCGTACAGGGTGTGCAAGACTGCCTGCATCTTCGGCAAATTGATGGCTTCTTAAAAATGCAACATCTTCAATTCGTTGTACCGCAGGCGAGCGATGACTTGATGAAAAACTTTGTTCGCGAAAAACGGTAAACCCTTCTTTTAAACACAACTGAAACCAGTCTCGACAGGTGATACGGTTACCCGTCCAGTTATGAAAATATTCGTGAGCAATCACTGCTTTGACGTAAAAACTGCGTTCATCGGTGGTTGTCTCTGGGCTAGATAATACGCACGAGGTGTTAAAAATATTTAAGCCCTTATTTTCCATCGCCCCCATGTTCAATTGACCTGTTGCCACAATCATATAGCGGTCTAGGTCATATGCTCGCCCATAATGCACCTCATCCCAGTGCATGGCGTCTTTTAGGGCGGTCATAGCAACCTGACATTTGGCAATGTCGCGATTATGAGCATAAATCTCAAGCAAAACCTCTCGACCTTCAATGGTGGTGTAGTGATCACTTAAAATTTGCAAATCACCAATTACACAAGCAAACAGATAACTTGGTTTTTTGGTGGGATCATGCCAAATAGCAAAATGACGACCGCTATCAGCTTTTCCTTTATCAATAAGATTGCCGTTAGCTAATAATGTGGGATATTTATCGTCAGCTTCGATGCGGGTGGTATATGTTGTTAAAATATCTGGTCTATCAGGAAAAAAGGTAATTTTACGAAACCCTTCAGGTTCACACTGTGTTACAAACATGCATTCATCGCCGCTACCTGCTTGATAGAGACCTTCTAAAGCGGTGTTGGTTTGAGGGGTGATGCGAACTTTGGTAAACACAGTTGCTAAATCAGGGGCATTTTTAATTGTCAGAGTTTCTTGGTTTAAAATATAATCATTTTCTGACAAATGATTGCCATTAACTGACAATTCTAAAAGTTCTAATTCTTGTCCAAATAATATTAAATCTCCTGTATGTTTTTTGTGCATTTGTAATGTACTGCTGACAATGGCATGGTCATCAAATAAACAAATGTCTAAATCCACGCTATTAACATGATAAACAGGTGGCAAATAGTCTTTTAAATAAATTTTTGTTTGTGTCATTTTTATGCTCTTTGGTTTAATAAAAAAATATTTTTTTGGTTTTAAAAAAAATTAAACGGGTCATACTATCAAAAAAATTGCTTAAAATCATCACAGCTTTGTGTAATTTCATTATTTTTTCCGCCAAAATGTTTAAAAAACCGTTCAAAATGCCTTGTCAAATGTGAATATCTTTGTCATCATAGTCAGGAAATCTTATCCTATTTTTGCTTAAAAAATAAACAGATACTTTTATGGAGTAAACTATGTCTCATTTAAACCTAAAAAAAATCTTCGCTATTATACTGACAGCAAGCGCAGTTATGATGACTGGCTGTGCTAACAAACCAAAATCTCAAGTAGTGGTTGCTCCTTTAGGTATGGGCGGCGGTCACCTAAATGGCGGTTACATGGGCGGCGGTTTGGTTAATAACTCTGACGCCATTCGTAACGCCGCTCAAAACTTGCAAAGCACAGTACATTTTGATTTTGATTCAGATGCCATCAAGCCTGAAGCCGCTCGTATTTTGGACGCTCAAGCCAATTTTTTAAACAGTAACCAAGGGGCTAGAGTTCAGGTAGCAGGACACACCGATGAGCGTGGAACACGTGAGTATAATATGTCATTAGGTGAACGTCGCGCCGCCGCAGTTCGTAGCTATCTTGGTAGTAGAGGCGTAAACATTTCCAACATTGAAATCATCAGTTTTGGTGAAGAACAGCCAGTTGCCACAGGTTCAAACGAAGCATCTTGGGCGCAAAACCGCCGTGCTGAGTTAAGCTACTAATTTAATTAATTGGGTTGTTGCCATAAACAGCTTTTACTGTAAGGCTGGTTTAAGCTGTTTATATATTTAAATTTATGTTAATAAGGTTATTGTGCTGATTTCACCTGTCATCACCCACCAGCAAGATAAAACAGTGATTGCTTGTGCTGATATAAATACCAATTTTAGCTTGGCAAGCAAACAAAATGTACAATCTTTAGCGGTTAGGCAGCTTTTAAGTTGGCTGCAATGTAGGCTTAACTTAACAGGCAGACTAATTGAAACTGCATTTCCTTATCACTTCTTTAGCCAAAATAATCAGCAGTTTTTTGTTTGTTTTAGTCATAGTCAAAACAAAGTAGCTGTTATTATCAGTCCAAAAATATGTGCTATTGATATTGAAACTAGAGTCATCAAGCAATCAATTGCCAAGCATTTTTTTCATGCAGATGAATTGATGTTTTTGCATAAAATGCCTATTAAAAATCAGGAATTTTTCCATTTAGTCTTATGGCAATTTAAAGAAAATCTAGTCAAGCTATATGGTCAAACTCTGATTTTTTGGTTGCGGCAAAATCATAGTCAGATATTGCCTTATATAAAATACAGCAATAACAAGCAATCCATTAAGCTCAATTTTAATGTTTGCCAAGACCACTGCCAAAAAGATTCTTGCCAGCAATTTTTTTGCCATCAAGATTACCAATACAGTGCAATTTTTAGCACTTAAAATTAAATATATATGCTTAAAATTTAAGCATATAGGCAATATTTGTACCGTAAATTTTTAAAAACCAAATCTGCAACTAAATCGCAACAATCATTGGATGGTTACATACATTTATGACTAACTTTGCCAGTTGCCATCTGAAAATTTTGTCAGCTTTTTTTACAAAATCATAACCAACTTTTTATCAATCACTACAAACCTGCCAAAAATTTCCACTTGGTACAAAAAAGCCAATGATTTTTGGAATTATGTGAACAGAATTTCATCAATAAACAGTGGGACAATTTTAAAAAACCAATCATGATTTTTAATCTGTTTATAAAGGACTTTTTACCCTCATTCATTGCTTAATTTCTAAGCATAATTCCGTCAAGATACAAACCTTAACAATTCATCACATAAAGACAATAATAACACATTCCCAGATTGTAATAAAATTAATATTTATAACTTATTGATAATTGGATAATTTTAGTTCAAGATTTTTTTGCTATAGCTTTATGTTATAAATTTGTAAAACGAACCGCTTTGGTCATGGATTGAATTTTGCAAACTTTCTGTAAGTATTTTGATTTATTTTTAATCAAAATTTTAAATTAACCATGGCTAAGACGGCAATTTATAAGGTGATTGATGAACAATATTTTTAGCAATCAATTGTTGCTAAAGTCTTGCCATTTATACCATAGTAACTCAAGTTTTATCAAAAAACACTACACGTATATGGGTATAAACTATATTATGATGTTATCGTAATTGAAGCGATTAATAAATTGGGCAAAAGCATTAGAGACGGATTATGAAGCAGCAAAAAGGGTTTACTTTGATTGAAATGATGGTTGTGGTGGCACTAATTGCTATCATCGCAACTTTGGCTGTGCCATCAATGCGAACCTTTATCCAGAAAAGCCAAGTAGATGAGCAAACCCGTAATCTTGCAAATTTTTTGCAAGAGGCGCGCAGTGAAGCAGTTTTGTTAAGAACGCCACAAAAAGTTGTTGTTCAATCTACAGGGGTGGCAGGTGGCAATTCTAACGTATCTGCTAATACTCATACTTGGACGCCTGATTCAGATAGAGTCAATATAACGCATAATAATGTATCCGGTGCTGGTTCATCAACACCAGAAAATTTTGAATTTTCTTTTATGGGGGCAACCAATCTAAATGATTATGCCTGTTATGAGCTCAAACACCCCAACAATGCCGCTATTGTACGCGTGTTGATATTAGATAAAATGGGAACAAGCCAAATACATCAAGATATGACAGCTTGCCCTTAGGAATAAACGATGAAACCTATTTTTAATTCTCATCAGATGTTTTCTAATCAAATTTCCCACCAAAAAGGCATTGGCTTATTGGAAGTGATGGTTGCTTTATCGCTGTTGGCAATTGCAGTGCTTGGTTATGCAGGCATGCAGGTGCGCTCAGCCAAAGTGGGTTTGGAAGCAGATAATAACACCCGAGCGGTGGAATTTGCTCGTGATTTGCATGAACGCATGCGAATCAATCGCGAGGGTACAAAAGTATTTGAAGGCAATTATAACACCAAAACTTCTGCAAAGAATTGTAGAACTGCTAACTGCACACCTAACGAGCTTGCCCAGTTTGATTTTAGTGAAGTTGCCCAAAATGCTGAAAAAATGGCGATGGATATAGCGATTCGGCAATGCCCGATGGCAGGCACAGCAGAAAAACGCCACTGTATTTTTGTGGCGTGGGGCAAAACCACCCCAACGATTGGCGCCGCTGATACGGATTGCATTTCAGACACCTTAATTTATGCCAATGATGCCCAATGTATTTTTATGGAGAGTTTTAGTTATGCAAAACCCTAATTTTTCAAACCAGCAAGGGTTTACGCTGATTGAACTAATGATTGCCATTACGCTTGGGTTGATTGTTACGGCGGCAGCTTTGATGATGTTTTTAAGTTCACAGCGCTCGCTTGCAATGCAAAATGGCTTATCTAGCATTCAGCAAAATGCAACATTTGGCTTAACCAATGTTGCAAAAGATTTGCGTCATATTAATTTGGATTCAGGCAGTGAGTTTGTCAATCGTTCAAATAATAAGTCAGGTATTGTTTTTCAAACTATAGCTGGCGTTACTGCTGATAAAGTTACTAAAGCAGAGTCTGGGCAAAGCATAATGACTCCAGATAGTGACCAACTCACCATTCGTTATGTTAACCGTAAAAACAACACAATGAATTGTGAAGGCGTGATTGTTGAACAGGATAAGGAAATTATTCAGCGCTATTACATTGATAAACTACCCGATGTTCAGCAAAATCAAGGCGATACCCGTTATGGACTATTTTGTGAGGTGCTTGATGAAAAAAAGACAGGCAAACCCGCCATTGCCATCGCTGATGCTGAAAGTTTTAAAGTGAGTGTAGTTACAAGAGATTTTAATAAAACGCCTGCTGACCGCAAAGACGACCAATTGCGTTATCAGACGTTAAAAGAATACATTACGGCCCCAACCGGTAATGCGGTTGTTGCTGTTGAAATTGGTGTGGTGATACGCTCATCAGGTTCGGTGCATGCTGATAGTAGTATTAAGACCAATCTACCGTTTATCATCGCTGGTCAGAAAGTCGAACTATCCAACCCGCCATCTACCGCCAGTCATCTTAGAGTGCCAGTAACTCAGATGGTAGCGATTCGTAACAGTCAAGGAGTTGAGTAAATGAAACAACAACAAGGGGCAACCATGATTATTGTGCTTGTGGTGCTACTGTTAATTGCAGTTGCAGGTACGGTGGCACTGCGTTCGGGTGTATTTGGTATGCGATTATCTACCAACACACAAGCAGGTAATTTGTTGATTAACAATAACGACTCAGCATTGACTAAATTTGAAAGCATGGACAAAAGTGAAGTTGAGGCAAACTTTGCCCAAGGTGGTATGTACAACTTTTTGTTAAATCCTGCAAATGCTACCAAAGAAATGGTATTTTGTTATAACGCCAAAGACGCTGACACCTTTGATTACAGTAAAGCAGCGGTGATTAATGAAGGTAATACACCTGATAGAGTGGGTAATTTTTGTACAACAGATAAAGCATCATCAGGTCGTAATGCGGTCATCACTCAAGTGCATATGCGTCGCAATACCGCTGATGATAGAGTTGCCGAGGGTTATACTGTATCAAGTAGTGTGCCAACAATTGAAAATCGAATTAATTTGTCATTATCGTCAATTTCAGTAATGCCAACCTTTACCAATTCTACCATTACACCTGAACAAATTAATGGCTGTTTGCAAAAAACCGCTTTTGAAGATGAGGCAACCACTCAAACCAATGCTAAATGTTTGCAAGCGTTAGGTGTGGCTTATGAAGTACAAAGTGTGGATTTTGAGTCAGGTAACGCAGTAAAAGTACAGTAAATCAATTGGTAAGAGTAAATAATAGAGTCAAATCATGAAAAAATTATCCTTAAAAGCCCTATGTGCATCCATTAGCACATTAATGGCAATGATGGCAATAACAACTCCTATCGCTCAGGCAACAGATA
>CAKAQU010000069.1 GCA_916720335.1 uncultured Moraxella sp.
GACACACCGAGAAATAACACTTTCCCAGCTATCTGGATGGAAATGAGCACACCCAGTGCCATCAAAGCGTAAATAAATCCACTTTCTAACGCCCCAAAAAAGGCAATCCAAGACATAACAACCCCAAATATAAATAAAACACACGCCTAAACCCAATTTAAGCGTGTATTTTGTTAAAATCTCATAAATCGTGCTTACTCTACCACTTTTTTGGCTTTTTCTAATATTGATTGTGGTATCGTAATACCTTGCTCACTCGCACTTTTTTTATTAACCATTAGGTCTAATTCTTTGGCATGATAAACTGGAATTTGACCTGGTTTTTCACCTTTTAAAATCTTAGCGGTAATTTTACCTGTTTCTGTACCAAGTTGATGATAATTAACCCCCAAAACAACGGCTGCTCCACGCTCAACCACACTAGGGTCAGATGAAATTAAAGGAATTTTTGCTTCTTTGGCAACTTTAGCAAGTGCCTCATAAGCATTAATGACATTATTGTCTGTTGATGTATAAATTACATCCACTTTTCCCACCAAACTATGGGCTGCCATCGCAATATCGCCTGATTTTTGGGCGGGCGCCTCAATAATATTCAGTCCCATTGCGGTTGCTTTTTCTTTTAAAAGTTTCAGTATCACGGTTGAGTTAACCTCGCCGGGGCTATAAACAAAACCAATATTTTTTACTGATGGAATGGTCTCTTTAATCAACTCAAGCTGCGGCTCAAGTGGTAATGCATCGGATGCGCCAGTTACGTTTGTGCCAGAACCGTCTAATTTTGGCACAAGTTTTGCTTCTAAAGGGTCAGTAATTGCTGAAAATACAACAGGAATGGTATTGGTATTGGATACGATAGCTTGAGCTGATGGCGTAGCAATAGCGATAATCACATCGGGATTTTCAGCAACAAACTGTTTGGCAATTTGAGCGGTAGTTGCCATATTGCCCTGTGCTGACTGAAAGTTGATAGTTAAATTTTGACCTTCTTTAAACCCTTCATCTGCCAACGCCTCTAAAGCGCCCTTACGTACTGCATCTAAAGACGGATGTTCAACAATAGCAGTAATGGCAATTTTTTTAGCATCTGCTGACGTACTGGCGTTTTGAGCTTTATCTGCTGGTGATTTATCACCTGTACACGCAAATAAACCCATGCACAACAACCCCACGCTAAGCAATTTGGAAAATTGAAACGATTTTACTGCTATGGTCATAAAAAACCCTTATTGAAAATTCAAACAGTCTAAATAGGCAATCAAAACGATAATTATAAATCACAAAACTACTGATTGACAAGCAATTTCATCGCCACAATTAACAGCAGCCCCAATTTTTCTCTTTACTGGTTTTACCAATACCAATATTAAAAGTATTGGTTGGGTCTAATGATTGATAAAAATCCGCCAACGGTTTCTCAGCGGTATACAAATGCCCAACGTTATGTTCAGCAGGATATTTTGCACCACGTTTAGCAAGCAATTGTAAAATTTCATGCTCAACTTCTAACCAGTTATGACCTTTTTTGACGATATAATCTTGGTGGAAGACGTGGCAAAAAAAGTGTCCATAATATAATTTGTGTAAAATTTTGGCATCAAGTTCATCAGGCAAAACTTCAAACCAATCATCATCGTTTCTACGAAGTGCCACATCAATAGCAGCAATGTCTTCGACCGTATCTGTATGTACCGCTCGATAACGCACTGCAGCACTAGCAACTGCAAAGCGGTGCAACATAGCAGCATTAGCCTCTTTTGAAGAACATTCAAAATAATCACTTTGACTGTCTTTGAATACATCTGTTAAATAGCTAATAGTTTGCTGAATGCTGTTTTTAGATACTTTTAAAATCAAATGATGGTCAAATTTTTGACGAAAATCCAAGATTCTTTGGGGTAAATGATTGCCGCCAAATTTGGATAAACACTGCATGACATTATCAGTAAAATGCTGTCCTAAGAAAGGAATATTTTTAGCAAAATTATCAGTCTTGGCTTTTAAGGAGAATAATTTAGGCAAATTTTTTGTACCAAAACACTCAATGGCCAAAAATGTATCCTTACCATAGACACACGCCATATCAAAAGCATCTTTATGAATGTATTCGCCAGAAATGGGTAGATGCTCAAACTGACTTAAAATATCTTTGCGGAGTTTGGCAAGTTTTTTGGTGCCATTTGTACCAATATAAAAAACCTTCGCACCTTCTTCTTTTACAAATGTGTCCAAGCGTACTGCAAAAACTGCTAATTTTCCTGCTGAACCTGATGCCTCAAAATGGCGATGGCTATCTGCGTTAAAGCGAGCAGGAGTATCCTCACCAACGTCTCTTACGTGATTTTGATAGGTATTATCATGACCGCGTTTGCCATTTTTAATACTGGTAGGTTGATAATTGGCATTTTGTAAATTAATTAAAATTTCTTCAGGTGTATTGCCCAACTCAATATCCAAGTGATTAATCAGTTGTAATTTACCGTCTTTATCCACCTGAGCAAACAATGCCATTTCTGTAAAAGCAGGTCCTCTCTGAACCAGTGCGCCACCTGAATTATTACACACCCCACCGATGACCGAAGCTCCAATACAAGATGACCCAATCACTGAATGCGGCTCACGCCCATGTGGTGATAACAAACTTTCTAATTCATTGAGCGTGGAAGCTGGCAAACAAACAACTTGGGTGGCGTTATTAATCAGCTGTATCCCTTTGATTTTCATAACATTAATTACAACTGTGTCACGAGAGGTGTCGGTGGGTGTCGAGCCGCCTGTTAAACCTGTATTTGCCGCCTGAGAAATCATAACTACGTCGTGTTTTACACAAACTTGGAGTACTTGCCAATATTGTAGTAGTGTTGTTGGCATGACCACACAAACCGCTTTACCCTGACCAAAACGATAACCATGAATAAATCGTTGCATTTGCCCAGATTTGGTTAAAACGTTATGTTTGCCAACAATATTTGCGAGCGAATCGGTCAAAGTAGTCATACAGTTGCCTATTTTTGATTTAAGAATTAAATACACCTTGCCAAGTTGGAATCACAAGCTGCATCAAAGGTTTTAGTAATTTTGGGTTGCACGCAAAAATAGAACCTAAAGAGATGGCGTTATTTTCACCTGTGCGACTTACTACTGTACCATGTGCTTCATTAACAATCAGTTCGCCCGCTGCAATATCCCAAGGCTTAATGGACATCTCAAAATATCCATCAAAACGCCCAGCCGCCACATAACACAAATCCAACGCTGCCGAACCCAAACGACGAACTTGACCGCCATTTTCACAAATCACTTGCAAACTTTGAAAGTGCTGGCTAGCAAAGCTGACCTTTTTACCATCTATGATGCGCTCATAAGGATGACCAGTAGTAAAAAGACCGCCAGCAATGGTTGTGCGTTCAGATACTTGAAGACGACGCTGATTAAATCTAGCGCCCTGTCCACGACTTGCAGTAAAAAGTTCATCACGCACTGGGTCGTAAACCACACCATGTTCAGTAATGCCGTTTTTTTGCACTGCAATGGATACACAAAAATGCGGAACGCCATGCACAAAATTTTGCGTGCCATCTAATGGGTCAATAATCCAACACCAATCTTTATCATTTCCCTTGCCTTCTTGCAAACCAAATTCTTCGCCAAGATATGAATGGTTTGGATAACTTTCTTTTAATAATTTGATGGTAAGTTCTTCAGCATAACGGTCAATTTGTGTAACCAAGCCATCAAGCCCTTTGGATTCCACCATCAATTCAATACGATGACGGTTTTGATGAGCTCGTAAAATTTCATAGCCCACTTTTTGAGCAACTTGTGATGCTATGATAACCATAGGTTCCATAATTTCCCCTTAGATACTGAAAAATGTTAAGTTTTGTTAAATGTTAAGTTTTGTTAATAATCGCCAATTTTAGCCACAAGTTCTCATTGTATCATGCTGACAGATTTTATACTAGCATGCAAATCAATTCAAAACACATGCACAAATTCATTGATTGCTTGATAAATGCCCGTTTTGTCTAAACCACACGCCTGCAATTGCTCAGCATGACTTGCATGAGCCACATAAACATCCGCAATGGCTAAATTTTTAACATATACAGTATAATTTTTAGCAAGTAGATATTCATTCACCGCGCTACCCGCTCCGCCCATTAATTGATGTTCTTCTACAGTCATAATATGTGTAGTACCATTTTGAATTAATGCGTCTAATAAATCACCATCCAAAGGTTTTACCCAACGCATATCAACAACTGTAATGCCTGTATCGGTGTTTTTTTGTAAAAAATCCTCACTTGCCGCAAGTGCATCATGCAGTCTCGTACCAAACACCAAAACTGCCAATTTTTTGGTTGAATTGTGGGTAGTTTGCAGCACAATATTTGCCTTACCAATACAAAAATCATCACCACCTTGACCAATTTCACGTCCCACACCCGCACCTCTAGGGTAGCGAACCGCTGATGTGCCTTGATAGTCATAACAAACCTTTAATAAGTGATAGCACTCGTGTTCATCACTTGGTGTGGCAATAATCACATTGGGCAAGCAGCGCATGAATGCTAAATCAAACACGCCTGCGTGTGTAGCGCCATCCTCACCAACTAGTCCCGCCCTATCTATTGCAAACGTCACATCCAGATTTTGCAGCGCTACATCGTGAACCAACTGGTCATAACCACGCTGTAAAAAGGTGGAATAAATTGCCACTACAGGTTTAATACCCATGGTTGCCATGCCTGATGCTAGCGTTACTGCGTGCTGTTCGGCAATAGCAACATCAAAAAATCTTTGAGGATACATCTTAGCAAATTCGACCATCCCCGAACCTTCGCACATTGCAGGCGTGATGGCAACTAAATTTTGGTCTATTTTTGCTGTATCACACAACCATTGCCCAAAAATCTGAGAGTATTTTTTGGGTTGGGTTTTGGGTATTGAAATGGTTTGTGATTTTGGTAATTTGCCAATCGCATGATAGCCAATTGGGTCTTGTTCTGCTGGTAAAAATCCTTTACCCTTGATTGTATGCACATGAATCAAAACCGCACCCGATAGCTTTTTGGCACGCTCAAACACAGTGATGAGTTTTTCCAAATCATGACCATCAAAAGGTCCTAAATAAGTAAATCCAATGGCTTTAAATAAATTATCTGCAAAGACATGCTCAGATAGTTTTTCGGCAATTTTATCAGGTAAAGGAACAGCTGGCGTATTTTTTCCCAAAAAACCGCCAATGGTTTCACCAATACGCTCTGTAATTTTTGTTGGTAGTTTATCAGATAAATTTTCAAGAGCATCATTTGCCATATGTAAATAATGACGAACTCTCCTATCATCGGCACTGATGGCGCGTTTGGTCATTAAAATATTACCGTGTTTATCAATATCCATTGCCAAACCATGTTGCCACAGTTTTGCTAAATGCCGTGAAAATCCACCAATCGCCTGAGATATGGACATGTCATTATCATTTAAGATAACTGTTAAATTGGCATTTTGCTGAACAGCATCATTCATCGCCTCAAACGCCATACCGCCTGTCATTGCTCCATCGCCTATTACACAAACCACCTTATCTTGTTTATTAAGTAAGCGGTTAGCAAGGCTGATACCAAGACCTGCTGAGATTGATGTTGATGAATGACCCACCCCAAAAACATCGAACACGCTTTCATGGCGTTCTGGAAACGCCGTCAAGCCATCTTTAGCGCGAATGCTAGCAAGCCTATCTTTTCTGCCTGTCAAGAGTTTATGCGTGTAAGCTTGATGACCCACATCCCAAATAATTTTATCATTAGGAGCATTTAACACCCGATGCAAAGCAATGGTTAATTCAACTACGCCCAAATTTGCGCCAAAATGCCCACCACTGATTCCCACACAATACAACAAATAAGCACGCACTTCATCAGCGAGTTGATTTAATTCATCAATAGATAATGATTTTAAATCGCAAGGAAAATCCACCTTATCTAAAATCGGTGTATCTGGTTTTGTGGTTAAGATTTCACGAAAAACTTTAGCTTGGCGCTGTTTTTTGTCTGCTGTTTTTGTGCTACTGGCTGGCGTGTTTGGCATGGCGGGCTTGTTTCCAAAATAATCAAACATAAGATAATTTTTTGATATTTTACAAGATAGCCTTTACTTTTGCTAGAAAAACGCCAAATATTGTGATATTTTTCACATATTTTTCATTTTAGCCTTTGACTTATCATTTGGTTATTTACTCATTTATTTTTTCTTCATTTGTTGGAGTATGTTTTGTATCAATTTATCAGCAGTGCCAAATTGCCCACTATACATGGTGAATTTACCATTAGTGCTTTTGAAAATGAACATGGACAAGAACACATCATGTTAAGCACAGGTCTGCCTTGTGATGACAAAATTCCTTTGATTCGCATCCACTCAGAATGTTTAACAGGCGATGCCTTTGGTTCGTTAAAATGCGACTGTGGTCCTCAACTTAATTATGCCATGAAAGCCATCATACAGCATGGCGCTGGGGCTATTTTGTATTTACGCCAAGAAGGGCGAGGCATTGGATTGGTTAATAAAATTCGAGCCTATGCCCTACAAGACCAAGGGCATGACACACTAGAAGCCAACTTACTTTTAGGCTTACCAGCTGATGCGCGTACCTATGAAATGTGTCAGGTTATGTTTGACCATTTTAACATAAAAAAAATCGCTCTTTTGACCAATAATCCGAATAAAATCAGTGAATTAGAAAGCATGGGTATTGAAATTGTCAAAAGACAACCTTTGATTGTTGGCGTCAATCCACACAATGAACAGTATCTACAAGTCAAAGCTGATAAAATGGGACATTTGATTTTTAACTTAGCTTCTCATCCATCACCTCACAATCATTGCATCAACACAAACAAAAAATAACAAATAAAGAGATAATTGTAATATTAAGCCAAATATTAGTAATGATTTCTTGCTAAAATATAGCATTTTTTCATTTATTTTTTACCATGATTAAGCTGTTTTCATCTTCACCAAAATCCAGATTCAGCACTCGGCGTGCTGCACGTCAAAGACGCCATCAACCTAAACCCATCCTGCTAATTTATCCCATGATTTTGGCATTGATGGCGGGTTTGACCTTTGGTTTTGCTTTAGCGCCTTATCATCTGTGGGTTTTGGCTATCACTTCACCCATGATTTTATACATTATTTTAGTCAGTGAAGAAAACAGTCGCCGAGCATTTTGGGTGGGTGAAGCTTATGGTTTTGGCGTATGGATTTTTGGCGCTTTTTGGCTATATCATTCTATTTACCACTATGGCAACATTCCATTTGCTTTAGCAATTTTAATGATAGTTGCAATGGCAATTATCATGGGATTGTTTCATGCATTTATGGCGTGGTCTTTTGTGAAATTTTTGGGTCGTCAGCCTTTAGCTTTTGCAGGCCTATGGATTATCCAAGAATCTGCCAAAACTTGGGTTTTAACAGGCTTTCCTTGGCTATTTGTAGGTTATGCATTTACTGAAGTGCCTTTGATGACAAGTTTTGCGCCCATTACAGGGGTTTTTGGAATCAGTTTTTTAGCGGTGCTGCTTGGTGCATCTTTAGTGGAGATATTTCGCAAAAAATACACTTATTTTGCTATCAGTAGTGTGCTATTGATGGTGGGTGCTGCATTATGGTTTATCAATCCATCTTGGACGACCAAAACTAAAGAAACGCTGAGCGTCTCTTTAGTCCAAGGTAACATTCCTCAAGATTTAAAATGGCAAGAACAATATCTTTTGGATACGTTGGCAATTTATGATGATTTATCACAAAATGAATGGGGACAAGACATCGTACTTTGGCCAGAAGCCGCCATCCCTTTATTTCAAGATGAAGCAAAAGACTACATTAACGCTTTAAAAAATAAAGCAAATCATGCTGGCAGTGCTTGGATATTTGGCATACTATATCGCGATACACAAAATTTTAACCCAAAAACCCAAGCCTACCCTAAAGCTTATAACAGCGTCATGGCAGAAGGTCAAGATGCAAACGGTCTGTATTTCAAACAAAATTTAGTGCCATTTGGAGAATACATTCCTTTTTCTGGGCTGCTAGATTTACTGCCAGATTTAGCGGGAGCAAATTTAGTCAGTCTTAGCAAAGGTGAAACCAAACAAGACCTTTTGACTGTAAAAAATAAAAAAATAGGGGCAGCAATTTGCTATGAAGTAGCTTATCCTGACACCACGCGCCGTAACGCCAAAGACAGTGGATTATTATTAACCATTTCTAATGATGCATGGTTTGGCACAACCAACGGCCCTCACCAACATCTGCAAATGGTGCAAATGCGCAGTTTGGAAACTGGACGCTGGTTTATTCGAGCTACTAACAACGGAATCACTGTACTGATTGACGAAAAAGGCAAGATCATAAAACAGGCACCGCAATTTGAACGAACTGTATTACGCGGGACTGTACCAACATTTACTGGAAATACGCCGTTTATGTACGTGGGCAGTATGCCAATTTTGTTGATTTGCGCTATACTGATTTGGTTAAGTTATATTGCCAAAAAATACAGTGGTCAAAGCAGTGCCAATCAATTAATTTACACAGCTGATGGCGTGCAAGACTAAAAATGATAAAACTCAATAAAATAGTCATCAAAACCACAAAGCCATTGTACAAAAATATAAAAATTGGTATATAATAGCGAAATGATACTTAATTTTTGAGTAACTTAATATTTAATAAACCCATCTTGATGACAGGTGATTTATGGCACATGATGCTTCAAATAACAACCCAGCAAAAGAGACTGTACATGCCCTTATTGGCATTGTTGTATTACTAACAATTATTTCAAGCATTGCAATATCTGCATGGTTTCGCCCTGCTGGTAATCATGAACTTGCAACCACGCCTGCCACCGTTCATGGCAAAGCACTAGAAGAAAAGTTACAAGCTATTGATGCGCCAAAAGCAGAAGAACCTAAGGCGCAAGAAGCGACAGCAGAAGCAGAAAAACCAGCTGAAGATAAAACTTCTGACAAAGCAGATGAGGCAAAACCAGCAGAAGCCGAATCAAACAATCAAGCTGAAGCAAAAGCTGATGATAAAGGCGCTAATAAAGCTGCAGAATCCAAAACTGACAGTGAAAACAATGCTGCATCAGATAAAACACCAACAGACAACCAAGCTGAAGCAAAAGCTGATGATAAAGGCGCTACCACAAAATAAGGTGGCGCACATAAATAATTATTAAATCATATAAATAATGATGAAAAACCATTCATTAC
>CAKAQU010000070.1 GCA_916720335.1 uncultured Moraxella sp.
ACCTTTTTTGCGTCCTGCTTTTGATAAAAATGTGCAGATTGCCGTAAATGCTTTTGCAAAAACTCTAAAAGATGAAATTGATAAGATTGTGAAATGAATGCCAGTCAAATCATATATGAAAAATTAACCCCATTGGTTAATAATGAATGCTATCCGTTATTTATCCCAGAAAAAAGCCCAAATAATCCGCCTTATATTGTTTATCAAATCATCAGTACCGAACCCGATAATGATTTGGACGGTATTACAGGACATGAGTGGGTAAATGTGCAAATAGATGTTTATCATAAATATTATGATGATTGTTTAAGGCTGTCTCATGAAGTCATCAATGAATTAAATAAAATCAAACCGTCCATTTATCATGGTGTGCAACATATCCATGATAAAGAAAGCGGATTATTTAGAGCCATGATTGAATATGGCTTTTGGCAAACCTTAGAATTTTAATTTTAACCGCCAAATAGGAGAAATCTCATGGCAAAAGTAGTAGAAAATCTCGTGGATAGTTTTTACGCGCTCCACATTTCAGCAACTGGCACGGATTATCAAAAAGTAGAGCATTTGCAAAAGTGCGACCATCCATCCGAAGAAAAGGTGCTGGACGAAATAACCTCCACCGATGACCGCCGCACCATCAAAGCAGCTGTTGATTTTAAAGAGGATTCAGAGCTTGAATTTGAATACATTTTAGACCCAAAAGATACGGTACACCAGCTTATCCAAACTTCGTATGAAAGTGGCAAAGAGTTGTTTTTTCAGCTTAAATATGTGGTTGCCACAGGCGAATCTCGTCAGTTTAAAGGCATAATCGCCAAGCTGACCACAGATAATAGCGATACCAAAAAGAAACTTCGTAAAACTGGCACCATTACTATTACGGGTGATGTAACAAAAGTTACAGGTTAGTTAAACACCCAAAACCAAAAGCCATTTTTAAATAAATGGCTTTTTATTTCTTAATCAAAAAAGGTAATTTCTTATGAGTAAAGCAAAATTAGCAACCGCACTTTTGGCAAGTTTGGCAGTTATTAACGAGCCAAAGAAAATCAGTATTCCAGAGTTTAATGGGGATTTGTATATTCGTCAGTTTACTGTCAGCGACCAAGAGCAAATCAGCAAACATTTGGAAAAAAATAAAAGCAAAGACAAAAATATGGCATTGACTTTTATTTTTGGTGTGTGTGATGACAAGGGTGAACGCTTATTTGGCATTGATGACTTGGACAAAATCAGCCAGCTTAATTTTAAGGGGGTGTATTCAGTCATTAAGGAAATCAATGAATTTAATGGGCTTAATAATAAGTTGGAAGACGATGAAAAAAACTCAGAGCCGACATAGGTCGGCGATTTTTGTTTAAGCTCGCAGGACACCTAGGTAAAACAGTTGGCGAACTAGAACGCACACTTACTGCTCGTGAGTTTGCCGAGTGGCAAGCCTATGACCGCCTAGACCCCATAGGCGGTTATCGTGGCGACATACAGTCTGCGGTCATTGCCTGTGCAATGGCAGGGGGCAAGCCGTCCGATTATATCGTCATTGACCCAAACCCAATGACAGATGACGAAAGGCAAGCCTTTGAAATGGAACAGCGAAAGGCAGAGCTACAAGCACAGGTGGAGCGGACACTGGCGATGTTTTCTGCTTTGGATTAAAACCGCCAACTATCTACCCCAGAATTGGCGGTCAATCATGCAAAACATAAAATATTTATCAAAATATTGCTGAAGTGATATAATTTCATTTTCTTGGTATAACTAGGGTATTAAAAATGAAAAAGCTATTTTTGGCTGGCATGATAATTTTTTCTGCGACATCTTATGCGCATTGTGATTATGCAAATGTAAATAGTCCAATTTATAAGGTTAGCGATTTAAAAAAACAATATATGAGTCTTGATTTTGTCTTATCAGAAAAGACAAGTTCTTTTACTTTTAGTCTCAACAATAAAAAGTATGAAAAATTTGCTAATTCTGAATTAAAAATCTTAAGAACTGGGGTTCAAACTAAATTTACACAAGAAAGAAACAGTGGGTCATACAGATATAAAGATATAACCATTGGCGGCAATCCATATAAACTTGATAAGGCAAGTACGACAGAGTTTATTACACCATCATGTGATAAGATATATTATACAGGGAGCAACCCTAATGATCACTTTATAAAATCTGACAACACTAAACTTAATGATGATGATGTGTTGCGTATTTTTGGTAATGCTATTACACCAGTTACTATAAAAGCAAATTCCAGATATGATGAGTTTGATGGCATGTATTCCATTCAAACTGGTTTCTTTCAAGACGAATATATGCTGCGTGGTAATTACAGTCAAAAAACAGGTAAGTTAGAAGTCTTGCAAATTTATCTCAACACAAAATCAATACTTGGCTGGTCTAATTTTAGTATGGCAAAAGATACAAATGGGAACTCTTACTCGGTTACCAAAATTGATTCTGATGTGGATTGCAAAGGCTCTAGTCATGGGCTACCCTGCATCACTAAAGAGGTTGTAGGTATAAATATTAATGAAGAATTATTACGTCAGAACACAAGTGGGTTTAAACTCAAATTATATGGCAAGCAAGAAAAAGTTATTGAAATATCCCCAAATGTTATCAAGCCATTTTTGGTTGAGTTAGATAAAATTCAAAAATAAATAACCCACTCATGATATACCGCTCATCATTAGATGAGCGGTTTTTTTTGGAAAGTTACTGGAAAAAAACAACATGGCAAGAGTTTTATCACGCTTGGATATTTTATTGCACGCTAATACCGCAAACTATCAGCGTGAAATGAAAAGAGCAACCGACACAACCAAAAAGGAGTTAAAAACGGTTGCTGATTATGGCAAGCTCGTGGGCGGTCAGCTTGGCATTGTTTTTGCGTCTTTGGGCAGTGCTGTCAGTATTTCGCACATCGTACAAACCGCCGACCGTATGCAGGATTTGGCGAGTAAAGTACGCATTAACACGCAAAGCATGGAAGAGTATAACGCTGTTTTGCACGACATACGCAAAATCAGCACCGACTACTGGACAGCCATTGACGGCATTACAGACCTTTATGCATCCAGTAAACGAGCGTTGGACAGCTTGGGGGCAAGCCAGCGAGAAGTGCTAGACTTTACTCGCAACATTACTATGGCGATGAGTATTGGTGGCGGTTCAGCCCAAGCCCAGGAAGCTGCCTTGATACAGCTAGGACAGGCGATGAACATGGGTATGCTACGTGGACAGGAATTTAACTCGGTGTCTGCCCAAGCCCCTGTCATTATTGACCTTTTGACTGAAAGCTTAAAGGTATCCCGTGGCGAACTACGTCAAATGGCAAAAGAAGGAAAAATCACCAGCCAAGTCATGAAAGATGCGGTTTTGGGTGGTTATGATAAATTGCAGAACATCATCAACCAAATGCCAACCACTTTCGCCCAAGGTTTACAAAATGTCAAAAGCCAATATGATTTTTTGGTAGATGACATTATGAATCAAAATAGCTTAATCAGCCAAAATCTGGCAAATGTGGCGTTGTGGGTGGCGGAAAATTTCCGCACGCTCGTGGGCGTGGGTGCAACAATGGGGGCGGTATGGCTTACCAATGTTGCTAGAAATTCTGTATTGGTTACTTCATTTATGGGGCTGACCTCAGCAACTTTGGCAAGTGCCAGAGCCAGTATTGCCAACGCTTTTAGCGTACAAGGGCAAATCAACGCTTACAATGTACTATCCACTCGCTTAATGCTGTTAAGACTTACCAAAACCCATTATTTAGACATTACCAAAACCGCCATTGCCACCAGCGTTAATTACGCTCGTTCATTGGTTGGTTTGGCGACCAGTTTTAACACCGCCACCGCAGCGGCACGACTGCACACTGCCGCCATTGCTGGAGCGAATGCCGCCAAGCGTGCATTTATTGGCGTTGGTATCTTAACAGCCAACACTATCACGGGCATTGGCAGCGCGTTTGCATCACTTGGTAGGATTATCTTAGCGCATCCAATAATTACACTAACAGCTGTAATTGGAGCGGTTATCGCGCGAACTGAGGGGCTTGACGGCGCTATTAAATCGCTTGGCGATGCGTTTAATGTAACTACAATTTTGGCGGGCAACTTTATCAATGGTGTTGTTGATGGCTTGGGTGTGGCATGGACGGCGGCATCAAATTATTTTAGCAATCTAATGGGCGGCGCAGACAAAGCGACCAGCTTTGCACAGACGGCATTTGGCGGATTTTTTGCTAATACTGAAAAAGGCTTTGTGGGTGTTGGTCAAATCATCGCTCGCACTTTTGATTTGGGTGGGGCGACTGTTGTTTGGTTTGTTAATCTTGCTGGTAAAAACCTCGGAGCATTAGGCACGGCAGCCAGTAATGTCTTTAAAGGCATTGGTAATTTTGCCATCTCTATTTTTGAAAGATTAACTCACGACATCATTGATGAGATTAATGATTTAATCAAGGGGTTTAGTGCAATCAGGGAATTTTTGGGGGGTTCTGCCATCCCATTAATTGGTAAGTCATCTTTTGGTAGGTTGGATTATGGCACACCAGATTTTGGTGGTGTGGGTGATATTGCCAGTTATAATCAGCATGGATTGGAGAATGCTTGGGTTAGTAAAGCCCAAGAACTTGCTAATGCCAGCAAGCAAGCTGCAGGAGCGAATTTAAATCTGGCGGGGTCTATGGCGAATGTGGCAGATGCAGGCGATAAAGCGGGCAAAAAATTAAACAAAGCCAACAAAGCCCTAAAAGACACCAAAAAGAATGCCGAAGACGCCAACAAAGCAGTATTTGACCTAGCCAAAACCATGATCGAGCAACTGGTGGATTGGAACAAATCATGGTGGTTGTTAGACAGAGGCTATGCTAACGGTCTTTTGGGTACAGAAACCGCCAAATTTGATTATGAAGCCAACAATCCACATGGCAAATTTTTTGGGCTTGACCAAAGCGTTAAGGCTTTTATGTCTGATGTGGCAAAAACAATGGACGAGCTATCAGCAGGAGCAGAGCTTTTAGATAGTCGAATTGATGATTTTAAAAAAATCAGCTTAGCAATGAATGGTAATGGCGAATATCAGTCATTAAAATACGACTTATATAATGATGCCAACCCTTTGAGTTTGGCTGCCGAAAATGTCAAACAAGAAGCCTTATTTCATAAGGCACAGCTTGAAGTGATGACAGAATTTTGGCAGTTGCAAGATAAAATCAAAGACGCCCGAAAAGAACTAGAAGTATTGGATAAGCCTGATAATATCATCAGGCAACTGTTTGTCATTGAACAAGACAAAGAAAAGGCTCTTGAAAAATATGTTCATTTATTAAATGATGGCTATCATGAGCAATATGCACTTATTCAACAACAAACTGATGCTTTAGAGTTTGAGCAAAAGAAACTGGTTGCATTGAGAAGCTATCATGAATTAGTCCAGTCCTTAAAAAGCGACGAGGATAAACGTTTAGAAACATTAAGCAGTCAGTTGGATATTTTAAAAGCTCAAAAAATTATGGCAAATGAGGCCTTAGACATAGAGCGTGCCAAACAGCTCATCAGTCAAAGCGTCGGGCTTGCCAAGCGAAAAACAGACCATTATGGCGAGCTTGCTGGCAAAACCGCCAATCAATTTGCCAGTCTTGACGCAGGATTGCAAACATTACTAGACGGTGAATTTTTAAACGAGCAAGAACGCAACAAGATTAAAATATGGGGAGCAGATGAGCGGTTAAAAATTGAAAAAGCCCATCAAGAAGCCATGCATGCTTTGGTGTTGTCTGACGGCGAAAGCATTTTTAGCTCGCTTGCTAGCATTACCAAAGACGGCTTGGGCGAGCAATCCAAACTTTACCGCGCGATGTTTGCGATGCAACAAGGGTTTGCTATTGCTCAAGCTAGTATTGCAATGAGTCAAGCCATGTCAGCAGGTTTATCAAAAGGCTTTCCGCTAGGGCTAGCCGATATGGCAATGGCGGCAGCTCACGGCGCTAAAATCATCAGTGCGATTAAGTCAGTGGTCATGCCAGTTGGACAAGCCCATGACGGCATTATGTCGGTCCCAAAAAGCGGAACGTGGAACCTAGAAAAAGGCGAGCGGGTATTGCCACGGCACACCGCCCAAAATCTTGACCACACCCTTGCTAATTTGCAGGATAAGAGACAAGGCGAAACTAAGATTATCATCAATAATTACTCTGGCGAAAAAACAGACGTGCAACAAATGCCAAATGGTGATATGATGGTAACTATTGGAAAAATGATTGATGCCAAAGTAGATGCTAAGGTCAATCAACGTTTTTTACAAGCCCGCCGACAAGGTGGTGAACTTTATGGGAGATAGCTATGAATGAAGAAGTATTGGAGGCGCAGCTACCTACGGGTAGCTGTGTGTTGAAACATTGTGTGATGAGACGGGCAAGCGATTATTTAATGAGCAGCTACCTACGGGTAGCTGTGTGTTGAAACGGCAACGGTGAGCTTTTTTAAATAAACTTCGCCAGCAGCTACCTACGGGTAGCTGTGTGTTGAAACGGTGATTGACGGCATAAACGACATTGCTGACATGGCAGCTACCTACGGGTAGCTGTGTGTTGAAACTGAAAAACCTGAATAACCAAAAACCCTATCAAAAGATAGGGTTTTTTACTGGGGACAGATAATGACTTTAAAAACATTTAACTGGCAAATGAACATGGGCGCAGCTGCCGATGTTAAGCATAGCGTAACTAAAACGCAGTTCGGTGATGGCTATGCCCAGCGTGTCAGCCATGGCATCAACAACAGAACCAAAGATTGGAGCGGTAGTAAAACAGGCGATTATGCCACTGTCATCAAGCCAATCATGGATTTTTTGGACGAACACGCAGGAGTAAAACCTTTTCTTTGGCAGAATCCCCATGGCGAGACCAAGAAGTACATTTGCCAAGATTACCAAGTATCACAACGTAAGGGTAATTTTTGGCAAATCTCACTTAAATTTGAACAAACTTTTTAAAAAAATCTGGTAAAAAGTAGTCATTATTGTACTGATGATTTTTTACTTTTTATCAAAAATTCTTTCATTATGTCAACGAAACTCATTTCGTTAACATGCCGCCGCCCCTTAATTGATGGGGCTTTTCTTTAGGAGCAAAACCATGACCCAAAATCTAACCACCCTAACTCGCCTCGAGGCGACCACGCTGCAATCCTTTATCAGCCAAGTGGACACATGGCAATACACCCATGGCGATAAAGCCGACAGCGTGGAAATTACTTACTATCCAGAAGATGATGGCTTTGAAGTGGGAAATAATGAACCAAACAACGGCATTTTAAAACGCAATCGCACCACCGCCTTTCGTGCTGAAATCCTAGCATGGGCAACAGGTCAGCTTAATCAGCTTAAAGGCTGGAACAATGATAAAACCGTAACCGCCTTTACCTGTGTCTATAAAAATGGTGAATTTGGCGTGGCGTGTGAAGTGGCAGACAAAGTAAGTCAGTCAGACAGCACATCAGATGACACACCCACCAATGCTGAGCCAGTCAATGACCCAATCAGCAATGAACAAGACAGCACTGATGCACAAAGCTGACTTAACTTACTGGCTAAGCATCATTAAGCATAATAAACCCATTTAAGCAAACAAATAAAAACCCAAGTTAAATACTTGGGTTTGAATTTCATGACGATGATGATTGTTCATTAAAATTTACTACGTAAATTTATCACAACTGATTAAAAACTGCAAGTCATCACTTTAAACAAGGTCATACAATGAGCTTTAACAACAACATCCAACAACCCAGCGTACAAGGTTTTATCACCTTGTACGAGCTGGACGCTCGCAAATTAGGCGGTGATGTTTACCGTTTTCACGGACACGCCCACAGCGACAATGACGGCAAAATCATCTGGCAAGGTCAAGAGTTTATTCCTATTGCCATTACTGCCGAAGGCTTGGAAGTGCGTGGCGATGGCAAAGCAAGTATGCCTACAATCACCATACATAATGACATCGGTGGTGTGCCACAAGCGTTAAGACTGCTGTGTTTGCGTTATGGTGATTTTGCAGGAGCAAAACTGACTGTCATTCACACCTTAGCTGAGTACTTAGACAACCCAAACAGCCAAGCAGACGAACAAAACTACCGCACCGCTTTATGGTACATTGAACAAAAGACCAACGAAAGTAGCATTAATGCCACCACCACCTTTGAGCTGGCGAACCCTACGGATTTTGAAGGACGCAAACTCCCTTTTCGGCAAATTACAAGTTTTTGCCATTGGGCAGTCTGTGGCAAATATCGTGGGGAAGAATGTAATTATACAGGCACAAAACGATTTACCACAGACGGCAAGCCCACTGACAATCCAGAACTGGATAAATGTGCTGGCAGATTGTTTGAGTGCAAATTGCGAAATAATGAGCAAAGATTTGGTGGGTTTCCTGCCAGTAGTTTGATTGGGTCTTGATGTGTTAAGTTTTTTAACCGATGTATCATAAAATGCCCCAAGTAGAGATTTACCAATGCAACCAAACTTTACCCAAAAAACACTTGCTGACATAAAGCAAGTCAATATCTCTTACAATCAGTTGATGTGTATCAATCATTTAGTGAATCAATTCTTATCAGAACGCCACTTTAATGATTACGATGTTGATACTGATGTTGGCAGTACGGGATATGAGAGTGTATTAAATTTAGATGTTTATTTGCAAAACACCAATATTGATAATTGCTTAAATCTTAGCGATGAATTTCTTGATGTATTGATTGATGATGAAACGCTAGACTATGGTGATTACAAAAACATCTTGGTGCATTTTATCCCAAGCCAATTTAAACCTAAAAACATCATTCAAAAAACACCAACCCTACCGCCTGATGGCGGTTTTATTGGATAAAAAATGAAACTCACCAAACAACTAAAATCCGCCATCACCACCCATGCCAAAGCCAAATACCCTAATGAATGCTGTGGACTTGTCATTGATGACACATACCACCCTTGTAACAACATCGCCCCTAATCCTGTTGACACCTTTGAGATTGACCCTGCCGAATTAGTGGCGTTGGCAGAACTTGGCGACATTGAGGCGATTGTCCACAGCCACCCCAATGGCGAACCCCTGCCCAGTGAAGTGGACAAAGTACAAATGGGCTTACATGGCATAGATTGGGTCATTGTTGGACTTGGGGTCAGTCCCACAGGAGCGAAATACTGCGACATCAAAACGCATAAGCCCACCATCTACACCGCCCCACTTTTGGGGCGTGAGTATCATCATG
>CAKAQU010000071.1 GCA_916720335.1 uncultured Moraxella sp.
ACCAAAAGATTGGCTAACGCCTTTTTTGTATAAGTATTCTAATCAGTGGCTAATACGTTGGTTTGACGAGCTTGGGATTCAAACTTATGTTGGTTCGTCGGGTCGTGTATTTCCCGTTGAGATGAAAGCATCTAAATTTTTACGAGCATGGCTTTTACGTTTGCTAAAACATAATGTAAACTTTTTTTATCGTCATTCTTGCATTGAAATTGATAAAAATACACTAAGATTTTTAATAAAACAAAATAACCAAGAAAGTATTTTTATGAATAAAAAATTTGATGCGATTATTTTAGCTTGTGGTGGCGTTTCTTACCCCCAGTTGGGCAGTAACGGTATTTGGCAACATTGGTTTGATAAAAAACAAATCAGTCCTTTGTATGCAAGTAATGTAGGCATTACAAAGACATGGTCAGATTATATGAAAATATATTTTGGAAAACCATTAAAACGTGTTGATATTTGGCTGCAAACAGAAGCTAAAAATGCCAAAAAGAAACATGGTGATATTATTATTAGCCATTATGGTATGGAAAGTGGGTTGATTTATTATTATAATCAGAAAATGAGAACACAGTTCAATAAAAATCATAAAATAACCATTTATCTGGATTTATTGCCCAATAAACACATTAATGAGATTAAAAAAATATTATGCAATCAAACAAAACAATCTTTAAATACTAAACTATGTAAAACTGGTTTGGATGATGTTAAAATCGCTGTATTAAGGGAATGTACATCAAAAAATGATTGGCAAGATGGTGATAAAATGGCGAAATTTATTAAAGAATTACCAATTGATTTTGATGGCTTTCGCCCAATTGCTGAAGCCATTAGCACCGGTGGTGGTGTTAAAAAAGACAGCTTAACCCATAATCTGCAATTAGTATCCAATCCATCTATTTTTTGTGCTGGAGAGATGCTTGATTTTGATGCGCCAACTGGTGGCTATTTACTAACAGCGTGTTTTGCTACAGGTCGAATTGCTGCAGAGGGCGTAGTAAAATATCTAAAATTAACTAAATCAGCGTAAAAAACAACCATTTTGTAAAAAATAACCTACTTGTTTGGCAACTTTTCTATTGGTTAAAAAACCCGAATGTGTTACAGGCATCACCAAGTAATCGCTTGTGGTTGGTAAGATGCTTTCAGATAAAAAAACCGTACCATCGTGGTCGTTTTTTATACCGTGTTTGTACTGATGGTATAATAAGAATGGTAAACCCAACCCATAAGGTTTGTTGCCAGCAATTACGCCAATATCAACTCCTTCAGGTAAGGGTAAGCAATGACCATCAAGCGCTCCTTCGTAGGATTTTCCAATAAGCCAAGGAATCAGACGTTTGGTGTAATCGGCGCATAAACTACCTTGGTGCGGCGTGCCCAAGGTAACCGCTCGCCCTATTTGCCATTTGGGGTAACGAGCGATAAAATCACGCAGCACCAAGCCACCCAAACTGTGGGCAACAAAATTTAAGGGTGCATTTGGATTATGATGGATATTTAACCAATCATTTAAACCTTGAGAATGGGTAGCGATATCATCTTTTAGACAATGATACCCATGGCAATGTACAGTGAAACCATCTTTTTTTAGACGATACGCCAAAGGATACATGGCGTAACGATTTTGGTGTAATCCATGGATTAAAATGGTGGGTGTGGTTGTCATAGAAAAACCCATCAAGGGCGGGTAAATTTAGTTTTTACCGCGATAAGTAATGCGACCTTTGCTCAAATCATAAGGGGTCATTTCAACTTTGACTTTATCGCCTGTCAAAATGCGAATGTAGTGCTTGCGCATTTTACCTGAAATATGAGCAATAATTTCATGCCCATTATCGAGGCGAACTTTAAAAAGGGTGTTGGGTAGCGTGTCAATAACTTCGCCTTCAAATTCAATGATATCGTCTTTTTTTGCCATAAGTGTCAAAATGAGAAATTAAAAATGCGTATTCTACCTTAAAATCACAAAAAAAGCTATGTAAATAAATAGGGTATTTGGATTTTATTTCGGTAGGTTTAGCCAAGTTGGTGTGAGTGGTAAATCAGGCAACATTTTTTGAAAGTTGTCAGGATAATAAGCATTAATAAAATAAAGACCATCAGCCGATGCTGTTGGCGGTGCCAGACTACGGTTTTTAATTTGGATGAGTGTTTTTAATTCATCTAAGATCATTTGTCCTGTACCCACTGCAAATAAAGCTCCCATGATGTTTCTAACCATGTGATGTAAAAACCCATCAGCCTGAACATCTAACACCAAAAACGCACCATGACAAAATAAATCAATCTTTGACAAGGTGCGAACAGGCTGATTTGCTTGACAAGCCGCCGCCCGAAAGCTGCTAAAATCGTGCGTACCTAGCAGCAGTTGACAGGCTTTTTGCATGTTTGGAACATTTAATGGCTCGTAAAAATGGGTAACTTGATGACGCAAAATAGCAGGGCGATAAGGTTGATTTAAGGTGATATAACGATAGCGTCGAGCAATAGCAGAAAACCGCGCATGAAAATCAGACGGCATTGGTATTAGCCAACGAATTGCAATGTCATCAGGAAGTAGACTATTAGCACCGCGAATCCAGTTATAAGCTGAGCGATTGGCGGTACTAACAAAATGAGCAATCATATTGCTGGCATGAACTCCTGCATCGGTTCTGCCTGCAGCAATCACCTCAATAGAGTGATTGGCAATTTTGGATAGAGCGGTTTCTAGTTTTTCTTGAATGCTAATAACTTCTTCTTGGCGCTGCCAGCCGCGATAAGCTGTGCCAATAAATTCAATCCCAATGGCGTAAGTTTGCTTAAATTGAGGGTGATTCATAACCATTCCATGCAGATGCGTTCAGATTGCCACTGACAATCAGCCATAGCAGTTTTCCATAAATACCTGCCACACCAAGTTCGCCACCACTTAAAACACCGTGTTGGTATTGCCAAGAGCCTGCCTGATAAGTTGTGCTTACTCCGCCAAGCATGCACATACTCGTGCAAATAACAGGAATTTGACGTTGATATAAATTTTCTAATTGAGCAATCAATTTGTCAGTTTTTGTAATATTGCCAGCTCCAAAGGCAATTAAAATAACAGCATCAACATTATACTCAATAATAGTGCTTAATTCGTGAATCAAATGATTGGGGTTGTTTGGTAATAAATAAATAGCACGAATGTTGATGGCGTCTATTTTTTCGGGATTAGTCAAAATGGCATGATGAGTTGGTGGATATGAATAAACTTTTGGCGTAGTGGATTGCTGGATTGCTGTGCCAACAAACGCATTGTTATCATGGCTGTGCAATTTTTGGGTATTATTTGCCCAAAATGTTTGCCCAAAAAAATGCACCATCACACCCACATTGGTAAGGTTTGCAATGGAGTTTGATAAATTTTGCCATGCATCACTATCGTCATTGATAACATAAGGCAAGGCATCACTGATAAGTAGTGGCTGCATGGCTCCTGTAATGATCAGGCTTAAATCAGGTAAATCTACCAATGCGTTCGCTAAAAACGCGGATACAAAACTCAAGCTATCAGTCCCAGTTAATAATACGCAGCGTCTAAGACCCTTTTGATAAGCATTTTTGATAAGCTGATAAAAGTGCACAAAATCACTAGGCGTTAAAGCGCTACTATCTTTGACAATATCATTGTCTAACACCATGACTTTATTAGTGATTTTTTTATTAATGAGTTCTTGTAAAATTGGTAAAAATACAGGTGATGGCAAAGGTTTTAAGGGTGTGCCATGGCTACCAAAGGTGCCACCTGCGTAAATTAAATAAACAAGATTGGAATCCAAAATCATCAAGCAGCCAATTTTTAGATAAAATTGGCTGCCATTATAACATCAATCACCCTAACATCAAATGATTTAGTGTGTCTGTAAGTTGTTAAGTCAAATTAATGATTAAACCTTCGGCACTGGTTTTTTGTTCCAAATTACCATCATTGATTACTTCAGTTAATAGGCGTTTTGCGCTGTCATATTCGCCAAATTGTAAATATTGTTTGGCAAGTTGCAATGTAATTTCCACGCCATCAGTAATATTGTCTAAATCACCAATGTTATCGGCAGTTTCTGTGCCAAAAGGTGCAAGAGTTGACTCTTCTGGTTGCTTTTCAACCTCTTTTTCTGTTATGGTTTCACTAACAGTAATTTTGTCTTCTTCAGCAGTTTTGACAATTTCAACTGGAACTTCAATGATGGGCGTTTCTGATTGAACGGCAGCCAGCACATCAGTTTCTGGTGTGATGCTAATTTCAATAGGAATTTCCAACGATTTATCGGCTGTAACGCTGTCAAAAGAAAGACTATTAAAACTAAACTCATCATTAGGTTTGGAAGCTAACTTGTCATCATTAAACAATAAATCGTTAGTAGTGTCGTCAGTGTTATGGTTAATTTCTTGAGCAACGGGTTCAACGGTTAAAGGTTCAACGGTTAAAGGTTCAACGGTTAAAGGTTCAACGGTTAAAGGTTCAACGGCGGTTGTTTGTGTTTGTTGTAATGCGCTGTCATTGGCAAAGTCAATGTTATCTAAATTTTCATCAATTTGAGTTTCTACACGTACTGGTGTAACCTCGATAATAGGCATTTCAAAATTGATGCTAGCGTCTTTTTTAACTGCATTTTGGTTATTTGCAGTGAATGAATTGTCCGCTTTTATGGTCGATGTTTGAAGATCTTTTTCATCAAAATCAAAATCAATGCTTAAATCATTAAATGTATTTTGCGGTTTATCACTATGATGGGTTTTAGAAGTATCTTCTTGATTTTGAACTAAGTCTTTAGTTTTTACATCTGTTTCTGCAATATCCAATTTGGGTTTGTCAAAATCCAAGGCAAACGTAAAATCAAAACCTTCTTCAGAATCATTTTTGTTGTCGTCAGATTTGATTTGAGGTTTTTGAGCTTCCAACTCTTTTATTGGAACCAATGTCTGATGGCTGGTAGTCTCTGTCGTCGCCTCTGTTGTTTCTAAACTCAGTCCGCTAAAATCAAATGTTGTTTGTTCTTTTTTAGCTCAACCTCTGTCTTGATTTTTGAATCAGAAGATAATGACAATGAGTCAAACTCTGTTAATGTATCACTGGATTTAGCAATTTTTGCTGGTTTATCTGTTTCTAAATCAAGATTTAAATCATTAAAATCAAATTCTGCTTCAAGGGAATTTTCCAGAGTAGGTTGTTTTGGCGTTGTTGTGGTTAAATCCAGATTTGGTGTATCAAAAGTAGGTTTATTTGGTTCTACAGAAAACTCATTTTTAGATGTTGTATTGTCTAATGGCAATAAATCAATATCATCTTTGGTAGAGGCAGCAGGTTTTTGGATTTTGAGTGTTGGTGATTGGGTATTATCAAATGACAAATCCAAATCCAAAAGCATCTCAGGTTTATTATTTTTAGATGTTGACGTTTGAACAGATTGTGTAGGTTGAGATGGTTGTTCATCAAAATCTAATGAAAAATCCAAAATGGGTTCTTCATCGGTAATAGCGGAGCTTTTTGAGGGCGTTGTAGGTTTTTGGATGGGTTTTTCTTCAGTGACAAATTCCAGTGTCTCAATATCTATTTTATCTTGTTTGGCAGTTTGTGCTTGATTGGCTTCTGGTTTTGCCGCAGTCTGAGTTTGCAAACTGACCATCTCTTCATCAATTAAGGATTTACAAAAATCCGCCTCTTGAATGGTTTTTTGGTCAGCAATTTGATGGATTTTTTGGTGTAACTGATTAAAAGCCCCATATTGTTTGGTCACACCATAAACTTGCAATAATTTCAGCATTGCTGCCATATGACGTGGATTAGTCATTAAAATCCGTTTTAGTTCGCTAACAGCAGATGTATAATCTTGATTATGTAAGTAAAAATCCACACTTGACAACGGGTCTGGTTGTTCAGGAAGAGTATATATGGCAGGCTCGGCGCGCTTTACTTTAAGTGATTTGTTGGCGTCTGCTAGTCTGGGCTGAGTGTGTCTACGTGATTGTAAGTGCTGTACAATAAACCATCCACCCACAGCAATCAAAATGATAGCGATTAATATAAGTATAATTTTCATAAAATCTCCAATAAGCAAAAACGCCAAATAAGCAAGCCGCTAAGGGTGAATTGTACCACACCTTAACTGCTTGCTAAAACCACGCCCGTATTTATTTTGTATTTTTTAGTGTTTTTAAACGAGCTTCTAGTTCGGCTAATTTTTGGTTTTGCAGTTGCAATTTTTGGGCAGCAACAGACAATTCTTGGTTTAAGCCATTAACACGCTTGGCACTTGCTGCTGTCTTTTGGCGGGTATTTTGCAAAGTGCCAACCAAATTACTGGTTCCACCAGCGCTGGCATTTTGTGTCGCAACTGTGTTTGTACCAGTGGCTTTACCTTGTTGAGTTGGTGTTACCAAAGTAACTTGGGCTTTTGGCAGAGCTTTTCTTGCAGGTTTATGAACATTTTTGCGATGATGAACTTCTGCTTTAATGGCTTTACCTGTCTTGTGATGAACTTCGCTCTTTTTGCCTTTTTGAGTGCTGCGAGCGGTTGTTTGTTTTTCAACATGACGTTTGGTATTGATTGCTTCTTGAATTGCCTTTTGCGATGGAATGGTTTTGTAATCAGGCAGTTGTAGGTTTGCATTGGCTTTTAGGTGACTCATTTTGCCGCCTTGGAATGCATCTGGATTTACCGCATGAATGGCTTTCATCACGTCGCCAACTTTTAAGTTATTTGCTTTGGCGATTTGATTGGCAATACTCCAAAGATTGTCACCGCTTTGTACTTTATAACTGCCTGTACCAGCCTGCGGGGTTTGACCGTCGTCAAAATCATCAGTTTCGCCTACTTCTTTAAGTTGATGTGCTTGCTCTTTTAAAGTTCTAGCTTGAACGTTGGTATTTTCAACTTTGGTTTTGTTGGAGGATTTTTTACCTACAGTTGGCGGTGTTGGTGTTTGAGCGGTATCAATCGCATCAGAAGTGTCGTATACGCCTGCAATTGGTAGGTTTTGATAAGGGTCAGATGCTAAAATTTGACCGTTGGTTTCAGGTAGTGTAAACGAACTTCCAGAAGGTAGTGGCATCAATAAGGTCTGTGGCTCAATCACTTGTTCGCCGTTGTTGTTTAAATTTAAAACAACATCGGCAAAAGGTGTAGCAATTGGGCTTTTAGAACTGAGGATAATTTGACCTGAGGTTGCTGACGTTGGAGTAAAATGTACAGAAATTTTAGCGTCTGCGCTTAAACCAAGTTGCTGATAAATATCGGCAGTAGCAACAGATGCGTTGAAGTTTTTAGCATCAATATCAGTAACTTCGATGGTCGCAGACAAAGGCTCATTTTGCGATGATGTGACATTTGCTTGACCTAAAGTTACTGCATGAGCAGCAAGACTGGACGTACCAAGCAAAGAAACAAGTACTGCTTGATGAATTAGAGTGGTACGATGAGGTTTGTGCCAAGACATAATTATCCTTTATGGGGTTAAAAGTTAATATTTTTCCGAATATACACCGGCTTACTTCTATTTTATAACAAAATACACAATCAATTACCAATGGCTTGGGATGATAGGCAACTTTACTAGGTTAAGCTGCATTAATTAAGCTGACTTTTTAATTGAACTATATCTTAAAAAACCAGCAATGATTGGGTAAGGTAATACTGAGTTTTATGCAATCATCATGCCATAAAATTTTCTGTTGTACAAGTGATAAATGAATGATTTTATTATAAATAAAAAACCCGCCAAGTTTAGCAGGTTTTTTGGTCTGCAAAAATAATTAAATTCTGCCTTGAATGATAGCCAGCATACGACGTAGCGGTTCAGCTGCCCCCCAAAGCAATTGGTCGCCAACAGTAAATGCGGTTAAATATTCACCACCCATATTCATCTTGCGAAGCCGACCAACGGCAACATTTAGGGTGCCAGTAACCGCAACGGGTGTTAAGCGTTCCATGCTTTGAGCTTTGTCATTTGGTACAACGTCCAACCAAGGATTTTTACTGTCAATTAATGCTTGTTCAATTTGCTGTAAAGGAATGTCTTGTTTTAATTTAATGGTGAGCGCCTGACTGTGACAACGCATGGCGCCAATACGGACACAAATACCGTCAATATTTACAAGGTTATCGTCTGTTTTACCCAAGATTTTATTAGTTTCTACTTGTCCTTTCCATTCTTCGCGAGATTGACCATTTTCAAGCTGACTATCAATGTAGGGAATTAAACTACCAGCCAAAGGCGCACCAAAATACTGCGTTGGAAACGCATCTGAACGTTGAGTTTGTGCGATGATTTTATCAATCTCTAAAATTGCTGAAGCAGGGTTGGCAAGATTTTCGGCGACGCTTTTATGTAAAGCGCCCATGCCAGAGATTAGCTCACGCATATTATTGGCACCAGCACCACTTGCCGCTTGATAGGTCATGGCAGATACCCATTCTACCCAGTCGCGACGAAACAGCTCACCAATTGCCATGAGCATCAAACTGACTGTACAGTTGCCACCAATAAAGTCTTTTTTACCGTTTTTTAGAGCGTTATCAATCACATCACGATTAACCGGGTCTAAGATAATGATGGCTTCATCATCCATACGCAGCGAACTTGCCGCATCAATCCAATAGCCATTCCAGCCTTGCGTACGCAGTTTTGGGTGGATTTCTTTGGTGTAATCACCGCCTTGACAGCTAATAATGGCATCGCATTGGCTTAGGGCTTGAATGTCATAAGCATCCTGCAATATGCCAGCATCAACGCCAAAATTGGGCGCTTTGCCACCTGCATTACTGGTAGAAAAAAACATGGGAGTAAAATGAGTAAAATCATTTTCTTCTACCATGCGGTTCATTAAAACTGAACCAACCATACCACGCCAACCAACTAAGCCAACAAGCATTTTATCTGCCATAATTACACTCTCTTATAAGCCAAAAAAGAAAACAACAACCAAACAGTCAATTTACTCTAAGGCTGATAACTATGCACTGTTATCTTCAAAAAATCAAGTATTTTTATCAATTTTCAAAAATTTGTCAAATTTACAAGATAATTTGTCAGATAAATCGGACAAGCTTTGATGTTTTTGACG
>CAKAQU010000072.1 GCA_916720335.1 uncultured Moraxella sp.
ACGCAATTTAGTAGAAGGCAAATATGAATGCACCAAACGCAGTACAGGCGACAAAAAGATGTTAGATTTGGATGAAGTTTTGGCAATGTTTGTTTAATGAACAACAACACAATTAACAAATTATGGGTAAAATTAAGCATTTTCTAAATTTTCGCTAAGTTTTTACTGTCTTTTATTTGTTATGATAGGCACATAAGTTAAGCAATCTTTTTAAACCTGTTTAAGGAGTTTATGATGAAACTAACCCATTTACTGTTGGCCGCTGTTTTAGGTGCTGGTGCTTGTGTAACAACTGCTTACGCTGGTGATTACATTGAAAATCAAGTCTATCAAGATCCAAATTATCACGCTAACTTAAAAAGAGCAGAGGCTATTTTGATTCAAAAAGGTTATACCATCAGTGATTTAGATGTAGATGATTGGCTTGGCAAACCTATTTTTGACATTGAAGCATGGAAAGGCAATGCCAAATATGACATCAAAATGAGTTATCCTGATTTAAGAATTATTAGCGAGCGTCGCGATTAGGATTGGGATTGATATTTATTATTAATAAATCATAAAAAAATAGGTAAATCCATAAGGGTTTACCTATTTTTTTATTTTTGATGCCTTATAAGTACCACTGCATAATATCATTGCCCCAAAGAAGAGCAATAATACCACCAAGAGCAATGTAAGGACCAAAGGCAAAGGGTTTGCTTTCTCCAGATAATCGCATCAAAATCAAGCCAACAATTGAACCAAAAACTGCAGATAATAAGATAATCAAAGGTAATAAGCCAACGCCAACCCAAGCTCCTAAAGCACCTAATAATTTAAAATCACCAGTGCCCATCCCTTCTTTTTTGGTTAAAAGAGCATAAAGATTGGCAATGCTCCAAAATGACAAAAAGCCAAGTAATGCCCCCCAAATGGATGCGGAAGTAGAGACAAAAATGTTTTGAGTATTAATTGCTAGACCAAGCATGCCCAAAGGAAAAACCAAACGGTCAGGCAAAAGCTGAGTGTCAAAATCAATGCCAGTTAAAGCAATTAAAATCCATAGATAAAATAGACCAAAAAGACCAGATAAATTAGCTCCAAGTGTGTAAATTACTAAAACTGATAAAATAGCAGTAATGCATTCCACCAAAGGATAACGAAAATTGATGCGATTTTGACAATCAGAACATCTACCACGCAAAATTATCCAACTAATGATGGGAATATTTTCATAAAATCGAATTGCGTGCCCACAGTTTGGGCAAGTTGATGGCGGAAAAGATAAACTAAAAGGAATATCTTCTTTAATGACATTGGTGATGTGATGAACCGCATTTTTATTAAAATCATCTTGAGTATCTAGATACCAAGCAATCTCTTTTCGCCACTGGTAATTCATGATTAGTGGTGTGCGATAAATGACAACATTTAAAAAACTGCCCACGCATAGACCAAAAATAGCGGCCAAGAATAAAACATAGGATTGATCTTGTAATAGAAGGCTTAAAGTGTCCATAAACTAACCAATTACAGAACCCATTTGGAAAATTGGTAGGTACATTGCAACAACTAAACCACCAATCACCACCCCTAAAAACGCCATAATCATTGGCTCCATTAGACTGGTTAAACCATCCACTGCGTTATCCACTTCGTTTTCATAATAAGTAGCAATTTTATCAAGCATTTCTTCTAGGCTACCTGCTTCTTCACCAATACCCACCATTTGGATTGCCATACTAGGAAAAAGGTTGGTGGTTCTCATGGCAAATTGCAATTGTTGACCTGTGGAAACATCTTCCTTAATTCTTTGGGTTGCATCATAAAAGATGACGTTATTGGTTGCTCCAGCAGTTGAGTTAAGTGCGTCAATTAAAGGTACACCTGCCGCAAATGTAGTCGATAATGTGCGGGCAAAACGAGCAATAATAGCTTGATAGACAATATTGCCAAAGATAGGTATTTTTAAAGAAAGGCGGTCTAAGAAATCACGAAATTTTTTGCTGCGCATTTTAGCTTGTGAAAACGCAATAATAATAGCGCCCAGTGCTAGGAATATGGGAATATAATACGCCGCCATAAAGTTAGACATGCTGACTACCAGACGAGTAAAGGCGGGTAATTCTGCACCAAAAGAGCCAAATAACTCAGCAAAAACAGGCACAACTTTAATCAGCAAAATCGCCGTTACAATAATTGCAACAACAATAACCGCAATCGGGTACTTCATAGCTTTTTTGATTTTGGCTTTTAATAGTTCGCTTTTTTCTTTGTAGGTTGCCACACGCTCAAGCATGGTTTCTAAAGCACCTGACTGTTCGCCAGACTCAACCAAAGAACAAAATAAATCATCAAAATATTTTGGGTGTTTGCGCAGGGCGGTTGCAAAGTTACTACCAGCTTCAATATCCGCTTTGATTTTTAACACCAAATCTTTCATGCTGGGATTTTCAAGAGAATCAGCAACAATCTCAAATGATTGTGTTAAAGGCACACCTGCCTTCATCATGGTGGCAAGTTGTCTGACAAAAATGGCAATATCAAGGGGTTTAATGGCTTTTTTGAAAGTAAACAAAGGCTTTGGTTTTGGACGAATGTCATCAATCACAATGCCTTGTTTGCGCAGTTGGGCACGAGCCAATTCAATGCTTTTACTGGTAGTTTCGCCACTGACTTTTTGTCCGCGTCGATTCGTGCCTGTGTATTTAAAATCCAGTAATTGTTCAGTTGCTACTTTTGCCATCTGTGATTCTCTTGTTGTTTTTAGTTGTTTCTAAACTATTAAAATAAACTGTTAAAATGTATAAATAAGGTTGGCATTCTACACCATGGGTAATATTATTGTAAATATAGCCAATTTAGGCAGATGCCAATAAGCAACCATTATACCGTTGTCTAGGGCTTGGTTTCAAACCAATAACGAAGGTTTGATGAACCTGTTTTTGCCGTTTATCCTATTTAAAATCAATAAACAAATAAACGGTGGTTTTTTGGTGCTGAATTGCAATCAAACTGATGATTGTCCAATTATTTTGTTGCGAGTTGTTTAATTAATTTTATATAAAAACTATACTACGCTAACATTATACAAAAGAGTATTATTTTATAGATATAACTTGTTAATTTTGGTTAATCTCTTTACAATTTTATACATTTATTAATCATGGTTAAACCCGTATGAATACTTATTCAAAAAATCCTTTAAATCAGCCCGTTACCAATCTTTTAGGAGTTGGTGCAGCTTTGGCGACTAAGTTAAACAACTTGGGCATTTATCGGATATTTGATTTGTTGATGCATTTCCCAAGAGATTATGAAGATAAAAGCCATATTGTGCCGATTGCAAGCGTGATTGATGGGGTTTGTTGTTTGGTAAGTGGAACAATTACGGAGTTAAAAACAGGAGCAAATGGACTTAGCGCATATTTGGATGATAATACAGCAAAATTAGAGTTAAAATTTTTTCATACTTCCAGTAAAACTCGTGAAACCATGAAAGTTGGGGCAAATATTACCGCTTTTGGTGAGATTAAAATCAATCAGTATGGCACTCAAATTATTCATCCTGACTACTTTATTACAGGCACACAAAAATTAGATGAAGGGCTTGTGCCAGTTTATCCTTCAGTTAAAGGGCTTCACCAAAATAAAATTCGCCAATTAATCTCGCTGGCATTATCGACTGCCGCTGGGGTGTTTTCTCATTTAAATGATGATGAGTTTAAACAAGCAAAACTACCCTTTCAAGGGGATTTAATGCAGGCTTTGTATGCTATACACTTTCCCAAACCCCTTGCTAATTTGCAAGAGCAATTGGTGATGATTAATCAATTAAAAAATAGGCAGCATCAAGCATGTCAAAGAATAATTGTAGAAGAATTTACCGCACATCAATTAGCGTTTTTACTGCAAAGAAACAGTCTTCAGCATCATAAAGCACCGATTTGTTCTAAAAAAAGCCTGTTAGCAGATGCATTAATAGACAATTTAGCATTTGGTTTGACAAATGCTCAAAAGCGAGTGATTGATGACGTGGTTAAAGATATCACCCACGATAAGCCCATGTTGCGACTTGTGCAAGGCGATGTTGGGGCGGGTAAGACATTGGTAGCGGCAATTTGCGCCTGTCATGCGATTGATGCAGGATTGCAAGTGGTGTTAATGGCACCTACTGAAATTTTGGCAGAGCAACATCTTTTAAATTTTAAACAGTGGTTTGAGCCTTTCGGTGTTGGTGTGGGTTGTCTTTTAGGCAAACAATCTGTCAAAGAGCGTCAAGCTCAGATGGATGCCATTGACCAAAAACAAGTGCAAATCATCATTGGTACACACGCTTTGTTTTCTGATGGAGTAAGTTTTAGCAATCTTGGACTGGTTATTATTGATGAACAACATCGTTTTGGCGTAGAGCAGCGATTAAAACTGATGGGTAAAAGTGCAAGTGATATTATACCGCACCAACTAGCAATGACGGCAACGCCCATCCCTAGAACATTGGCAATGAGTTTGTATGGTGATATGGATGTTTCTGTAATTGATGAGCTGCCTGCTAACCGTACGCCAATTACAACTGTCATCATCAATCGAGATCGACGCAATGATGTGATTGAGCGGGTATGGGTAAACTGCAAACAAGGTAAACAAGCTTATTGGGTATGCCCTTTAGTGGAAGAATCGCTTGGGCGCGACATACAATCAGCTGAACTTTTGTATCAAGAGCTAAAAAATCGTTTGGATATTTCAGTGGGGCTAGTACATGGAAAAATGAAAGCCGCTGAAAAACAAGCAGTCATGCAGGCTTTTAAGCAAGGTGATATTTCGCTTTTGGTTGCAACGACAGTGATTGAGGTTGGAGTTGATGTGCCAAATGCATCATTGATGATTATAGAAAATGCAGAGCGTTTAGGGCTATCACAGCTGCATCAACTTCGTGGCAGGGTGGGACGAGGCGCAACCCAGTCTTTTTGTGTGCTTTTAGCACAAATGCCCTTGCCGCCAATCAGTATGCAGCGACTGAATATTTTAAAAGAAAATCTAGATGGTTTTGTGATTGCTCAAAAAGATTTGCAGCTTCGTGGTGCTGGCGAGCTTTTAGGTAAAAAACAAACTGGCGATATGCATTATTATCTGGCAGATTTAGTACGTGATGATGTGTTATTAGACCAAGCAAAAATTATTGCTCAAAATCTCATCCACCAAACGGACAAACAGCCCCTAATAGAAGCAATTTTGAATTTATGGTTACCAGAAAATAAATCATATAGCCACGCTTAGATTTAAATTTGTTTTTAATTTAACTTAATTAAAGCAAAATTTGTAGGTGTGATATATAATGACCACAATTTTAATCAGCGACACATAGCTACAATCATGACCGTCATTTCTCAAAATCTTATTCCAAGCCTTGCTCATCTTGATGTCAGCCATGTTGATACCCAAAAACCGCCTGTAGTTTTGGTTGATGGGTCTTATTATTTGTTCCGTTGTTATCATGGGCTGCCGCCTCTTCAAAATTCTCAAGGGCTACCCACCAATGCCATTCGAGGTGTTTTAACCGCTTTAAATCGGTTAATACAATTACATAAGCCCACCTATATGGCAGTTGCTTTTGATACAAAAACACCTACATTTCGTCATCAACTATCTAAAGACTATAAAGCCAATCGCAAACCGATGGAAGATGATTTGGTAAAACAAATTCCCTTTATTCATCAGCTTATCAAATTGTTAGGGATTCCGATGGTGGTGTTTGAAGGTTATGAGGCAGATGATATTATTGGCACATTGGCTTATCGCGCCTGCGTTTTGGGACATCCTGTGGTGATTTCAACGGGTGATAAAGACATGGCGCAGCTGGTGAATGATGTGGTAGTTTTGGAGGATAATTTTAAAGGTACAGTAATTGATAAAGATGCGGTATTTGCTAAATTTGGCGTTCATGCAACTCAAATTGCCGATTATTTAACGTTGATGGGCGATAGTGTTGATGGTATTACTGGCATTCCAAAAGTTGGACAAAAAACCGCCGCAAAACTGTTGGATGAATACAATAATATTGAAAATATCATTGCGCATGTTCATGATATCAAGGGTAGCGTGGGCAAAAGTCTTATTGCGCACCAACATGAAATCCCTTTAAATCGTCAATTAGCAACCATTGTAACTAATTTGGATTTGTCAATTGATTTTTCAGCATTAAAACTGGATATCTGTGATGCCGTATCAACAAAAGAGCAATTTGCTCGTGTGCAAGAATTGCATCAGTTGTATCAGACATTAGAATTTAGAACTGAAATTAAGCAAACCGTTAAATTGCTAGAAAACTATACCGAAAACAATCTAACACAAAATAACCCATCACAACCAGTTCAAAACTTATTCACCACAACTAAACAAAATGATTTATCCACCCTAAAAGTACCATCTTTGCCCGATAGTGCGCCTATTTATAAAACCATTGATACACGAGCTGATTTTGAGCAACTGATGGCTAAACTGTCGCAAGCAGCATATTTTGCAATAGATACCGAAACCACCAGCAAACATTGGCAAAAATCACAGCTGGTTGGTATTAGTATCAGTTTGGCAAATTATGAGGGTTTTTATATTCCTGTTGGGCATACAGCTGATTTTGATTTGTTATTAGAAGAACAATTGCCTTTGCAGATGGTGTTATCAGCTTTAAAACCCATTTTACAAAACCCAAACATTGGCAAAATTGGGCAACATTTAAAATACGATAGCCACATCTTTAAAAATTATGGTATTGAATTAAATCATTGGTTTTTTGATACTATGTTGGCAAGCTATGTGATTAATAGCACAGCAACTTACCATAATATGGACGATTTGGCAAAACATTATTTAAATATTCAAACCACAACCTTTGAAGATGTTGCAGGAAAAGGGGTAAAGCAATTAACCTTTGATAAAATAGATATTCAAACAGCCAGTAAATACGCTTGTGAAGATGCAGACATTACCTATCGGTTGTTTAGTATTTTTGATAGTTATTTGCAAAAAGATAAAAATGCCAATGAGCTTTTACAAAAAATAGAAATACCCGTAGCAAAAATTTTAACCCAAATGGAAGAAAATGGCGTATTAATCCATGGTGGTTTTTTAAATGAATTATCACAAAAGTTTGATGAAGAAATTTTTGCTTTAGAAAAAAAAGCCATAGAGATTGCAGGCGTGGATTTTAATCTGGCTTCTCCAAAACAGCTTGGGGAGATTTTATTTGAAAAATTGGGCATCAAAGGCGGTAAAAAAACCAAAACAGGACAATATTCTACTTCAGAATCAGTGCTTTCAAAAATCGACCATCCATTGGTTGAGACAATTTTGCAATACAGAGAGTTGGCAAAATTAAAAAGCACTTACACTGAAGCGCTGGCAAAGGCGGCTGACAAACAAGGTCGAGTACATACCAATTACCATCAAGCCTTGACCAGTACGGGTAGATTATCTTCATCCGAACCAAACTTACAAAACATTCCAATTCGCACCAGCACAGGACGAAACATTCGTAAAGCTTTTATCGCTCCAAAGGGCCGCAAAATTCTATCAGCAGACTATTCTCAGATTGAACTGCGATTGATGGCGCATTTTAGTGGTGATGCTAACTTGATTGAGGCATTTAAACAAAACTTAGACATTCATCAAGCAACAGCAGCTGAAATCATGGATAAACAGTTATCAGATGTCAGTGCCGATGAGCGTCGGGCTGCTAAAGCGATTAATTTTGGTTTATTATATGGTATGGGTATTTTTGGGCTTGCCAAACAGCTTGGTGTGAGTAACGATGAAGCCAAAGAATACATTAAACGCTATTTTTCCAGATATCCAGAAATTAGCCAATATATGCAAAAAACCAAAGACACTGCTCAAAATCAAGGATATGTAGAAACGATTTTAGGGCGAAAATTGTACACACCTAATATTAATGCGGACAATTTTGTCGCCAAAGAGGCCGCTCAGCGTGCTGCAATTAATGCCCCCTTGCAAGGGTCAGCAGCAGAAATCATCAAACTTGCTATGATCGCAGTGGATAAAGTTTTACCAAAAGATAAGGCGTTAATGCTTTTACAGGTACACGATGAATTGGTTTTTGAAGTTGATGAAAGTACTACTGATCAAATTGGTCAATTAATTCAAAACGCTATGCAAAACGTACTAACAGATACAGCCGCAACGCTAGGGTGGCAGGTTGATTTTCGCGTGCCTTTAGTGGTTGAAATTGGTGTGGGTGATAACTGGCAAGAAGCCCATTAATTGATAAATCAATCAAACAACAAACAAAAAGTGAGATAATATGGCTGTTGTACACCCACAGTTTAACCCTATTGCCCTAGATTTGGGCTTTATTCAAATGCATTGGTATGGGCTGATGTATTTATTGGCGTTTGCTTTTGCTTATGGACTGGCTTTATATCGTAGTAAACGGCGCGATGATTTTAATGCTGACATGATATCCGACCTTGTGTTTTTTGGAGCGATGGGCGTAATCTTGGGCGGTCGGATTGGTTATGTCATATTGTATAATTTTGATGAATTTTTATCCAATCCTCTATATTTATTTAAAGTATGGGAAGGGGGCATGTCCTTTCATGGTGGTTTTTTGGGTGTGGTGACTGCAATGTTTTGGTTTGCCAAAAAATACAAAAAATCCGTTTTTACTGTACTGGATTTTATCGCTCCTTGTGTGCCAACAGGACTTTTTTTTGGAAGAATTGGTAATTTCATCAATGGCGAGCTTTGGGGGCGAGTATCCTCTGGTGACTATGGGTATTTGATGTATTTTCCACAAGCGGCTACAGCAGATAATGAGCTTTT
>CAKAQU010000073.1 GCA_916720335.1 uncultured Moraxella sp.
ACAACATATGCTAAAGGAACATTTTTCGTTGGTTTATACGCTACCAATGATTAAAGAATTTAGTAAATTGTTTTATCAAAATACGCCTTTTATTTTAAAAACCAGTCGTTACGATGTGTTGATTGACCCAAAAAACAATTTGGCGGTTAGTACCAATATCGCTCGAGTGTTGGATTATTTTACTGTTGCCAAAAGTCATCCAGAATTTGCAAATTCCATTACAATTGAAATATTAAATGTCAGTGAAAGTTTAAGCCAAGTAAGAAAGATGGAGCAGGCGGGTGCTAAAAAATACATCTTAAGCACATTACTATGGCAAATTTATGAAGCGATTTTGCCGGATCAAATTCAAACAATGGCACATAATTTGCAACTAAAGCTGAAATTTATGCCCAATTTTGCTGATATAGCAGGCACACCCAGTTATGTGCAGGCAGTCCTGGCGTCTTGTTTATCCACGCCAAAAACCATTAAAAATTTACATACTTTGTTTAGTGAAATTAAGCCTGAAACCATTCATCGTATTTTTTTATTGGCTAATCTTGCCAAAATTGCTGATGAAAGTGTGATTGGTACTATGGGCTTAGATGATGAGAAACCATCTGGACGCATGACCCAAAAAAATGCGGGTGTAAACAAGGCAGCCAAGGTTGGATTTTTTCAGCGTTTATTAAATAAATTAACAATGTAAGTTTTGGTAATCAATTCAGCATAAATAGGCATAATAATAAAAACAAACTAGATAGCTGCAATTGTTTTAAATAATTGAGCTGATTTGATTCATTTTGTACATTTTGTACGCCCCATTATATAACTCAATCGTTGGAGCATTTATGTCAGATTTAGAAATCGGTGCAGGCACCTACAAACTTATTATTGCAGGACCGGTAGGCGCAGGTAAAACTCAAGCAATCCGCTCATTATCAGATAAAGGCGTTGTAACCACCGAAGAAATCGCATCTGATGGTGTTGGTAAAATGAAAAAAACCACTACCGTTGCCATGGATTATGGGGTAATGATTTTAGATAGTGGCGAACAAGTCCGTTTATACGGTACTCCAGGACAGCGCCGATTTGATTTTATGTGGGAAATCTTAAGTGAAAATGCTTTAGGTTTGGTGTTGTTATTGAATGCTGAAGAACAAGACCCTGTTGATGATTTGGCTTATTATTTGGAAAGTTTTCAACCTCTAATTAAAGGCAGTGCTTTGGTGGTTGGAGTAACGCATGCCGAAAATGCCCCTTGGGATTTACATCAAAGATTATCGGACTTTTTAGTTCAAAAAGGGGTTGCTGCTAACGTTACCATGGTTGATGCTCGTGAACGTGAACAAATGCAAACTTTAGTTCGTTCGCTAGTTTATATGATTTCTGGTTAATTTTTACACTTCATTTATTGTTGTCTTGTAAACATTACGATAAAACCGTGAGCAGGGACGTTTTTAATTTTTGGGATTGGCTTCATGCATATACATTTTACCGATGACTCTTATATTATTTTAACACCTGCTGGCGTGTTTGAGGCATTTGCTCCAATCAAACCCAATGAGCAGCAAAAATCATTACAAGAAATTATTTCGGGTAAGGTCTGTATTCAAGTATCATCTTGGACAAATAAATATTATCGTGAATGGTTGGAAGATTTTGCGGGCAATGGTTGGATTGAATTTATGGATACACCATTATCTGCACCCAATCTGCCATTAGATAAATTTTTACCTTATGTAGTTGCTAGTTTATCTGGCTCAAGACGTGCCGCCATTGGCTCAAATGAAGGTTTTTGTTTGGCGCGTATTGGTTATACCCAAGAAGAAGCAGATACATTAAGTGTGGCGGCTGCGGATTTTTTTGATTTTTTAAATCGTCAGCAGCAGCGTGGTTGGGTCATCAAAGAGCAGGCAATTTCTTTTTTTGGGCAAATTGATTTATTGATGCCAAAAACCAGTTTTGTATTTTTGTGGATTGACAGTAGCGGTTATGTGCTTATTTTGGATGGCGAGCCACTGACCAATAATCGAGCATTTGTTGAGCTTATTTGGGCAATTAAAACATCTGGTTTGCGTTTTGAAGCGGGCGAATGATAAAAAGTTTCTAATCCAAATGAAAATATGGTAATGTCAGTTGATATTACCATATTTTTTAAAAGATAAAGTATTTCAAAAATAAAATCCAGTTACTTGATTTGGTTAGCGATGATAATTTTTACGTCGTTTATGGCTGTTAAAATTATAACAAGTAAGCACAGCGTTATTGTATTCCACGACAACTACCCCGCCTTTATCCAAAATTTGTTTTAAAATTTTTAAATCGTGCTGCAACGATGCTTGTTGGGATGGTGCTGCTTTTCGGCAGTTTTTTTGTAAATCATGAATGGTTTTTTGAGTGTTTTTTTGGTTTAAGACATAAGAATCGCAATTGATTTCACCATATTTTAGCACAATTTGCGTATGTGCTTGCGTAATGCCCCGTTCGTGCATACGCTGTGTGGCGTGCATAGTATAGGTGGCAGAGGATTTCATGATTACTCCTTAAATTACTGATTGTAACCCAGTATGAAGTATCTTGCCAGCGATTTTAAAGATTTAATTGTATTTTATAAAAAACCCTTATTTATCAAAGTATTGATTTAAACATTTAAATATTGCAGCGCTGTTTTTCCAGCTTGATTAACTTCTCAAAGATAACCTGCATTTCTTTAGAATCTATTTTTTGTACATTGGTTTCTGCCTTTTTGGCAACGTCACTTTGCAAAAATTCATCAATTTTCTTTTCTTCTTCATCAGTTAAAGTAATGGGTTCGCCTGCGGGCTTGTTTTGTAAGTTTAAAAGCTGCTGTTCGGTAATTTGAATGACCTTTTGACCTTCAGGTGTGCGATAAAAATCATCAGCAATTTTTAAACCATCTTCCTCCATCGCTTTGGTCAGTGACAATCTGCCCTCTTGTAAGTAATTTTCTATATTGTTTTCATCTTCTAGGCATGATTTTTGACTATCGTTGATTTTTTGACTGCTATTAATCATGCCATTAACCGCAAATTTAATCCCTTTTACCCATAAAAATAGCGTGGGTGATTGTGATTTGACGTCGTTATTGGAATTTTGATTTTCAGTGATTGGCAAAACGGTTGAATGTTCTTGGGTTTTTTCAGATTGTACTTGTTTGGGTTTTTCACAAGCACTCAAAAAAGCGCTACAAATTCCAATAACTAATAAAGTTTTTAAAAGATTCATGATATTACCTTGGTAAAATAAAAAATATCATAATGCAAAAAATTGTTTTGCAAAATAAAAACTGCCCCAAAAGAGCAGTTTTGTCAGTGAAGTGGTAATAGTTTAGATTTTGCCGACCAAATCTAGGCTTGGTTTTAGAGTTTCTTGACCAGCTTCCCAAGCAGCAGGGCAAACCTCACCATCATTTTCGCGTACGTATTGGGCAGCTTTTACTTTACGAATCATGTCTTTAGCAGAACGACCAATACCCAAATCATGGATTTCAGCAACTTTAATTAAACCGTCTGGGTCAACCAAGAAAGTGCCACGAAGAGCAGCGTGCTGACCTTCAATCATTACATTAAAACCGCGAGTGATAGCACCTGTACCGTCGCCAAGCATTGGATATTGAACTTTACTGATGGCAGGTGAAGCATCATGCCATGCTTTGTGTACAAAATGAGTGTCTGTAGAAACAGCATAAACCTCAACGCCCAAGCCTTTTAGCTCTTCGTAATGGTCTGCCATATCTTCAAGTTCAGTTGGGCAAACAAATGTAAAATCATGTGGATAGAACATAAAAATTGCCCATTTGCCTTTTACATCTGCGCTAGTAATGGTTTTAAATTCACCATTAACAAAGGCTTCTGTGCTAAATTCTGGAATGTGTTGATTGATAATTGCAGTCATAATACACCTTTTATTTAAAAAGTTATCCAAGGAGAAAAACGCTAAAGCGTGTCACTATAATAACAAAAAACTACCAACAGCCAAGTTAAAACTTTTAAATGTACTGTTTTGTTTTATTAAACTTAGGTGTACAATAGAAAAGTTAAATTAAATGCGGAGAAATAAAATGATTACATTACGTCAGTTAGAGTTTGCTTTAGCGGTTGCCAAGCATAAGCATTTTAAACGTGCTGCTGAAGAATGTAGTATTTCCCAATCCGCTTTATCTTTGGGGATTGCTGAACTTGAAAAACAGCTGGATACCCAAATTTTTGAACGTAATAATAAGCAGGTATTAATCACACCAATTGGTGAGCAGCTACTACAAAGGGCTCAAACGATTTTTAGCGAAATTCAAGATTTGATTACGATGGCGCATAGCCATCAAACACCACTTGCGTATCCAATGACCATTGGCATTATTCCAACGATTGCTCCTTATTTGCTACCTAAAGTTTTACCTGCTTTGACTGATAAATATCCAACCTTTGAGATGACAGTAGTTGAGAAGCAAACCGAACGATTGCTCGATTTGGTGCGTTATGGGCATATTGACACGGCAATTATTGCTTTGCCTTATGTAGTGGAGGGCTTACATGTTTTTGAATTTTGGGCAGAAGATTTTTTTGCTGTATTTCCTAAAGGCAGTGATTTGGCGCGTTTAGACCATATTACAAGCAGTCAGCTGTCTAAGACTAATTTACTGCTTCTGGGTGAAGGACATTGTTTGACTGACCAAGTGTTATCCATTTGTTCTATGAGTAAAGAGCAAATTAAGTCTGGTTTTTCAGATGCCAGCTTAAATACCATTATTCAGATGGCATTGGCGGGTATGGGCACAACACTTGTGCCTGAGATTGCTATTGACCAAATCGCAGGCGATAATGTGATGGTTGTGCCATTAGCGGAAAAAGGACCACATCGCAAATTGGCTTTTGTAACGCGTCTTAATTATGCCAGAGTCAATGATGTAAAAATTTTAAGTGAAATTTTTAGTACTGTCTTGGCGGAAAATAATAACTAATATTAATTTTGAATTTATTTTATAAAATTAAGACTGATAATTGTATCAGTCTTTTTTTATCATGATTATTGAGTAACTATAATAATATTATCAATGCCTTATTATTTATAATAAATTCCTAAAGTTGTCAATCATATAATAGATTATTTATAAAATATTAAAAAAATGATGACTCAAAATAACAAATTTTAATTTAATAAAATAATATATTATTGTAAACATTAGTTTGACCCACTGCCAACTTTAAGCCGCTGCCAAATATCCTCAGTTATTTTTTCTGGAGTTCGATGGGCGTCAATGCGAATAATTCTTTTGTTGTCATTTTGATATTGCTGGCAAAATCCTTGATAGACTCGATGAAAAAACGCCTCATCATTTTGTTCCATTCTGTCAGCTTTACCGCGTTGTTTTGCGCGCATTAATCCGATTTTTGGGTCTAAATCCAACCAAAATGTCATATCTGGTAAGCGCGGAACAAAGTTTTGAATCAAAAAATCAATAATATTTAATTGTTTTTTATCACCATGATAACCGCCAAAACCTTGATAGGCAATCGTACTATCAATAAATCGGTCACAAATTACCCATGTGTTTTGAGCTAGAGCGGGTAAAATGACCTTATGTAAGTGGTCAGCACGAGCACTAAAGACTAGTAAAAGCTCACTATCAATGGTCATATCAGCTTTATTATCCAGTAAAATTTTGCGGCAACTTTCAGCAAACTCGCTACCACCAGGTTCACGAGTGCGAATAAAAGAAATATTTTCTTGGCTTAGTTTTTCACACAAACGGTCAATCGCGGTAGTTTTTCCAACGCCTTCGGTACCTTCAAAGGTGATAAATTTTGCTGACATGGAGATTTCCTTATTGGGTGGAGTCAGATTTATTTTGAGCTTTAATTGCGCGATATTCGCCAACAGCTTGTTCGTGTTCAGCAAGTGTTTTGCTAAATTTATGCCCGCCTTTACCTGTTGCTACAAAATACAAATAATCCACATCGCTTGGATGTAAGGCGGCTTGGATTGCTTCGGCAGATGGTAGGGCAATTGGTGTCGGCGGCAAACCATCAATTTGATAGGTGTTGTAATCGGTGCGTTCTGCAATATTGCTTTTGTAAATTTTGCCATCATAACGGTCAAACAGTCCATAAATGATGGTTGGGTCAGTTTGTAGACGCATTTTTTTGGCGAAGCGATTGACAAATACTGCTGATACGTCGTTTCTTTCTGATTTGATGCCCGTTTCTTTTTCAATAATACTTGCCATAATCAACGCTTCATAAGGTGTTTGATAGGGCAAGTTTTCAGCACGATTTTGCCATGCTTGATTTAAAATATTTTTTTGAGTGTCATAAAGTCGCTGCAAAATCACTTTATCCGATGTGCCTTGTGCAAAAAAATAAGTATCAGGTGCAAAATAGCCTTCTAAATTACCATTAGGCGATTGAATGCCTAAAGACTCACTAACTGCTTTATTGTCTATAGCAACATCAGCCCATGTGTAGTTATCATTTTTTGGAGTTAGGATTTGCAGATTGATGCCATCGGTATTTTTAAGGGTATTGTATAAATCTTTGACTGTTTTTCCTTCTATGATTTGCACTTTTACCATAGCAACTTCAGCGCCTTTGCCTAAAATTTCAACTACTTCTTTTAAACTGGCGCCAGCAGGAATGCGGTAAACTCCTTGGTGTAATGAGCCTTTGGCGTGAAATTTAAGATATAGACGGGCGATAGGCTGTAAACTCAAAGGAGAATTTCGCCAAAGTTCTTTTCCTGCCAAAACTGAATAATAAGTATCGCCTTTATTAATAGTAAGAGTATGGGCATTTTTATCTGTTTTGGCAAAAGCAGTTTGATGCACCAAAGTAGCAAATAAAACCATTGCCATTACCAGTAATACAATCAGCCATTTTAGTACACTAAACTGTAATTTATTTTTCATCATAAAATATTTAAATATATTATCTTATTAAATTTAATCATTAAAGATTTCTATCATTGGTTCTGAAGTAATCTCTTGGCATGATTTATCTTTGGAATTTATTTTTAGATACGCTAAAGCATCGGATGTTTTTATTAATTGCGGTTTTTGGTTAAAATCAATAACAAATTTACCATGAATATCAATATAACCAATTTGTTCTTGACCGCCAATGGTTTGAATAATTTGGGCAACTCCGCAATTGTAAGAATCAATAAAAGTGTATTTTTCATCTAAGAGTTTTTTGCCGTTTTTATTATATAATCCATATTTACCATCTTTTTTGACAATAATTGGCAATTTTTCCTTATCATAATAAATATATTCATAAATAGGTGATAAAATTATTTTTCCATGAGTGTTGTACAGTCCAAAGTATTCATTATTGGATTTTTTATCATAAAAATTGACAGTAATAAAACTATTGATAATATTTTGATCTGGAATAATATTATCTTTGTAATTAAAAGATAAAATCGCTTTATTTTGTTTATTAATAAATTGATAACTTGTATTATTTTTTACCAAAGCTAAGTCATAATTTTTATTAAAATGGTAGGCATCTTGGTAGATAAAATTAATAACGGTTTTTCCATTTTTATCTAAATAGCCACATTGGTTATTTTTGCAAGCTGATGCCAAGCCATCAGAAAACGCATCTATTCGGCTGTAATTAAAATCCTGAACAATTTGATTATGTTGATTGACAATCCCCCATTTACCGTGTTTTTCAACAACAAACACCCCTGTATTTTCATGATAAGGTTGAATCTGGGTATATATGGGTGGAATCAAGATTTTGCCTTTATTATCAGCAACTCCCCATAAGTTATTTTTTTGTATATAAAAATAAGGGTAATTATCTTGAACGTCTATTTGTTCATATTGATTATCAATAATGATTTTGCCTTTGTTATCAATTGCCCCCAACAAATTTTTGGTGTTTTCAGTAATAAATAAGCCATGATGACTGCCACAATCTATACTGTCATATTTTTGTTTGATGGTTTGGCTAAAAGTATCAGATTCACAAATAGGTAAGACGTAAGCATGAGCTAATAAGGGGCATGTCAAAAAACCCAACATCATCAATTTTTTCATAACTAATCTCTAGATAATTATTTTGTAGAACTTATGCCATTATTGCTTGATGGCGAATTAAAAAACTGGTAATTTCATTTATTTTGTCTTGTAATAATAAATCATCACCACGAGTTTCAATATTTAAGCGAATCAAAGGTTCGGTATTTGATGAACGTAAATTAAATCGCCAATGACCAAAATCCAAACTTAAGCCATCTAGGGCGTCTTTGGTAAAATTTTGATTTTGATAATGTGCCTCTAATGCGGTTTTAAGATCATCAGCCTGAATACCAGCTAATTTAAAATTTAAT
>CAKAQU010000074.1 GCA_916720335.1 uncultured Moraxella sp.
TATCAAGGTTCTCTTTATTGGGGAAAAATAACATTTTAATTGCCATCAGCACTGCCCCTGTGCCGATAATAGCCTGTAAAGCATCGCCTTTTATTAATGTTGCTATCCATGCACCCAAAAGACTGCCTAACACCAATCCTTTACTCATATTTTTAAAAATATCCCAACGCACGCCGCCTCGTTTATGGTGAGCAGACATTGAGCTGATGGATGTTAAAATAATGGTTGCCAGAGCCGTCCCTACCGCTACATGAGCCACAACATCATTTGGCATACCATAAGCGGTAAAAATCCATACCAAAGCTGGCACAATAATCAATCCACCGCCGACCCCAAAAAGCCCAGCACACACGCCTGCTATCGTGCCTGCCAACATAAACCATAAATACATTTATTCGTCCTAATTTTTACTTTGTGTTATTATAACGACAAATCTGCCAAATTCCCAATTTTACCAATCATGAAGCAAACGATTCAAATTTTAAATACTCCAATTCACCATCACCACTTTGACACAATAGACAGCACCAACACCCAACTTATTTTAGACATCACCCACACTTTGGATTTTAACCAATCGCATGTCTATACTGCAAGCCATCAATACCGTGGGCGCGGGCAACATGGTCGTACTTGGGAACACGGTGATGATAACGTGTTTTTATCGTTTTATACGCCCATCAAAAACAATCAACAAACTTTTGGGCTTACGCAACTGTCAGGGATTTTATCGCTCGTGGTTGGTTTTTATTTATACAAATTACCGATTATTGAACACATTAATCGCCAAAGGCATGCCAACAATCTATCATCAATAGGGGTAAAATGGGCAAATGATGTGGGTTATTTTGATAAAACACACAACCGATTTTATAAACTCATTGGCATTTTAATTGAACCTGTATTTGTTAAACTAGGCAATAAAAGTACACAAGTGGGTGTGGTGATTGGTGTTGGTCTTAATGTAAAAACCACGCCTACCATCAAAGACGGTTTGTATCAAGCGACAAGTCTACACGCTTTAGAACAAACCCAGCTCAGCGCCAAAGACTGTTATGAACCGATTTGTCATGCCATTTATCAGGCGATATTATCTGCAAATGATTTTTATCAAAACCCAGCCTCGTTCATTTCTTTTCAGCATGCCTTTAATCAAGCCCATGTATTAAACAATCAATGTGTGAATATCTACACCCAAAGCAACACTCAAACCCCAAGCGATAGCGGTATTTGTCTTGGCATTAATCAACACGGGGCATTGCTACTACAAAATGACCAAGGCACAAACGCCATTTTTGCAGGGATGGCAAGCATTGTATTGACTCATGGATAATTATTCACGCAATAACGAGAAAACTATGACAACATTATGGCTGGATTTGGGTAATACACGTTTAAAATATTGGCTTACCGATAATAACAACACCATTTTAGACCATGATGCTAAACTTCATCTGCAAGCACCCGCCGAACTTTTAATGGGGCTTAGTGATAAATTCATCCGTTTGAGCCCAGATTTTATTGGCATTTCATCAGTTTTGGGTCAAAAAATTAATCAGCAAATCATAAAGACGCTGACTCACACCCAAATTCCTTTTGAATTTGCCAAAGTTTCACACCAAAACTCGTTATTACAAAGCCATTATCAATCCACACAATTAGGTGTGGATCGATGGCTTCAAATGCTTGGAGCAAGTCAAATTGGTCAAAATCTATGTGTGGTTGGCTGCGGCACGGCAATGACAGTTGATATTATTCACGATGGTGTGCATTTAGGCGGTTTTATTTTTGCCAATGCACGCCTGCAACGTGAAGCCTTATACGCAGGCACCCGTCAAATTGATGTCACTAATGGCGATTTGGCAAGCCTTGAATTAGCAACCAATACCACTGATGCAGTCAATCATGGTATTTTGCTATCCATCACAGGAGCAATTAATCAAGTTTTACGCCAATATCCAACCCATCAGCTTGTTATGACTGGTGGTGATGCTAAAAGAATCGCTCAACATTTATTTGCCAACGCCATTATTGAAAAAAATCTTTTGTTAATTGGGCTGCAAAAATATTTTAATCTCACTAAAAATTGATTGTCGCTTTATAAAAAATTTGCCATAATAAACAGTTTTTCACTATCCAAAAATATTATGCAATTTTTTAAAAATACTTTAACTATCAGTTTCATCAGTGTCATTTTATTAGCAGGCTGCAATCAAAACAGTACTGCCAAACCCACCCAACTTGATAAAACAGCCAACAATGATACAAAGTCATTACACAATACTGCCGCTCAAAGCAGTGACCCCAACAATAATGCTGAAGTAGCCAATGCCCTACAAACCAATCTAAACGCATCCGGTGTGGATGTGCATGTATTATCTGCCGTACCTAGTGGTGTGCCTGATTTATTTTGGGTAACACTAAACGGTTCTGAGTCCATCTTTACTGACAAAACTGGTAAATACATTTTTCAAGGCAGTGTTGTTGAATTAGGCGGTGAAAAACCGGTGGACATCAGCGCCAAACTGCATTCTAAAAATGCCAAACAAGCCTTACAAAGCGTTGATAAATCCACAATGATAGTTTTTCCCGCCCAAGGAACACCTAAAGCGGCTATTTATGTATTTTCTGACCCTACTTGTCATTATTGCCAAAAACTGCATAGCGAAATCAACGAAACCACCAAAGCTGGTATTGAGGTACGTTATTTAGCGTGGCCTCGTGGTGAACAAATGCTACCTTTAACCGAAGCCATCTGGTGCAGCAAAGACCGTAATGACGCAATGACCCGCGCCAAAAAAGGCGAAAAAATCACCTCTGATGCTTGCGCCACTCCCATCAAAGAGCATTTAGCCTTAGGTTACAGTTTAGGTGTATCGGGCACGCCTGCGGTTTTTGCTGAAAATGGCGTACAACTAGGTGGCTATCTACCATCTGCTGAACTGGCAAAAATGGCAATTGCTAACAAGCAATAACTTGACACGATTTAGCCGCCAAATCATCTGGTTTTGTCATAAAAACTATGCTAATTTAGTCGGTTCATATTTTTTAAATAGTTTAATTTAATAATAGACAATTATTTATGGGGAATTTTGTGAATCAATCCATCAATCTTGCCATTTTGGGGTTAGGCACTGTTGGCACGGGCATCGTCAATCTGCTAAAAGATAATGCCAAAGAACTTTCTCGCCGCAGTGGTTATGATATTAATATCACACACGTTGGCACAAGGCGTCATAGAAATGATATTGACCAAAATATCAAACAAAGCGATGATTTATTTGCCATTGCTCAAGCTGATAACGTTGATATTGTCATTGAAGTGATTGGCGGAACAGATATTGCCAAAGACGTTATCATTCACGCCATCAAACACAAAAAACACGTTGTTACCGCCAATAAAGCCCTACTTGCCAAACATGGTAATGAAATTTTTGCATTAGCGGATGAATATGGCGTACAAGTACGTTATGAAGCCGCGGTTGCAGGCGGGATTCCAATCATTAAAATCATTCGTGAGGCTCTTGCTGCCAATAAAATTGACTGGATAGCAGGAATTATTAATGGTACGGGTAATTTTATCCTATCTGAAATGCAGTCTAAAAATCGCAAATTTGGTGATGTATTAGCAGAAGCTCAGGCGCTAGGCTATGCCGAAGCTGACCCAACATTTGATGTTGAAGGCATTGATGCCGCTCATAAACTATCTTTGCTTGCTTCCATTGCTTTTGGCATTCCATTGCAATTTGATAAAGTCTACTGTGAAGGCATTACCAAAATCAGCTTACAAGATGTGATTTATGCCAAAGAATTGGGGTATACTATCAAACATTTGGGTTTTGCATTTCGCCGTGAAACTGGATTTGAGCTTCGTGTACACCCAACCTTAATCCCAAACAGCACCTTACTTGCCAACGTCAATGGGGTAAAAAATGCGGTTATGGTAGATGCTCACCCATTAGGACAATCTTTGTATTATGGTGATGGTGCAGGTGGCGGTGCAACAGCATCTGCTGTAATGGCAGATGTAATGGATTTGATTTATGTTATTAAAGCAACCACCCCAAGTGATGTTCCCCATCTTGCCTTTATTCCTGAAGAGTTATCTGACACTAAAGTACTATCTAGTGATGAAATGACCTCAGGTTATTATCTGCGTTTAACTGTAAAAGATGAATTGGGCGTTTTGGCAGATACCACACGCATTTTAAGCGATAACGGCATTAATATTGATGCCATCATGCAACGAGATGCTCATAAATCAGGACTTGTGCCTATTATCATCCTAACTCTACCTGTTTTAGAAAAACAGATGAATACTGCCATTTCCCAAATTGAAGCGCTTTCAGCAGTGGTTGAACCTGTCATTCGTATTCGCCTTGAAAGCTTAGATGAATAAACCAGTGAACGGTTAAATTAATAATGATATAATAACTTTATTAAAATTTGCTGGTTTTGGGGTCATCCCCAACAAACTTAGATTATACCTTCCTATAAAAAGGTGGCATTTTAACCATTAAGGATTTTTAATGAAAAAATTATCTTTAAGCCTAGCTGTTGCTAGCATCGCCTTTGCCCTAACCGCTTGCGGTGGTCACGAAGAACACCCACACGCTGTTGATAAAGTAGCTGAAGCAGAAGCTGCCGCCAAAGCCAAAGCGCCTCAAGCAGAAGAAGTCAAATTTGCTGACCATGGTGCTGAAACCATTGGTGGTGTTGGTGGAACCAACCCAAAACCTGCTGCAACTAGCGATGCTAAAGCCAACGACCAAGCAAAATCAGAAGAAAAAACTGATAATGCTGCTGACGCTAAAGCTGATGAAAAAGCACAGACTGATGATAAAAAATCAGAAGAAAAAACAGAAAATACCGCTGAAGCAAAAGCTGACGACAAAAAAACTGAGGAAGCGACTGCCAAGGCTGAAGAAACCAAAACTGATGACAAAAAGACTGAAGACAAAAAAGCCGAAGATACTAAAAAAGCTGAATAATTTATACATTCAAAATTTATACATTAATCAGCCGATTGGGTCAATGCTAAAAAAATACCGCCAATGGCGGTATTTTTATAAAATTTACATTAGTACCTTTGCTCTACTATCAATGCATCGATACCGCTTTCACTTAACTGACGCTCTGCCTCAATAGCAGCGGCACGACTATTCATAGGTGTAGAAATTACCCGATACAATTCAACACCTGATGGGTCTTTAGTCCGAATTACTTGGGCTTCTATCCCAGCCATCAAAACCTCAGCACGTTTTTTGTCTGCTTCTTCAGCATTTTTATAACTGCGAATTTGCAAAATATAAGAAACTTTATTAGCACTTATTTGAATTTTATCAATTTCTTTATCGGCATCTTCTGTTTTACTGGTTTTAGAACGTGTTTTTTGAGCCGCTACTCCCTCATCACCATTATCACCGTCGTAAGTATCATCACCCTCAACGATTGTAATATCGGCATCTTCTGCTGATTTTTTTGCTGAAACAACCACATCAGGAGATGATTTCTGAGCAGGTCTGGATTGCACTTCAAGCTCTTCAGGTTCATCACCTAAACCTGATTCACTGCCTTGAAATTTTCTTTTAGGTAAGATGTCATAAAATTCATAATCCTTACCAGCTTTAGTATCTGACTCATTGGCTAGTGGTTCAACTTTTACTTCAGGATTAACATCAACTTTACGGTAGCCTTCAAACAGCGGTGATAAATATAAAAACACCCCTATCATCACCGCAATGATTGCCCCAATAAACATCCACAAAAGACTCATCACACCCGTATTGGTGCGCTCTTTGACTTTGCGACTGATTGGTTGTTTATACTCTTTAGACATCATAACCCCTTACATGGCGTCTGGTGTGGACAAACCTAGTAACGTCAAACCATTAGCTAGTACTTGCTTTACTGCCAAAGACAGACGTAGGCGCACCTGCATGATGGCAAGTTCTTCATCAGTTGCGGTATTATCTGTCAAGCCTTTGGGTAGAATGCGGCTGGTATCATACCAACCATGAAACTGCGCTGCTAGGTCTTTTAGATAATTGGTTAAAATATGCGGTTCACGAGCATTTGCCGCACGCAAAATCACGTCAGGATAAGCGGATAGCACTTTAATAAGCTCGCTTTCTTTGGCATCAAATTTATCTTCATTTTGTTTGCCAGTCTCTAAATTTACCAACAAACCAAACTCTGACAATTTTTCCAAAACACGACAGATTCGAGCATGGGCATATTGAATGTAATAAACAGCATTGTCTTTACTTTGAGATTTAGCAAGATTTAAATCAAAATCCATATGAATGTTTGGCGTGCGTGCTACGTAATAAAAACGTGCCGCATCATTACCCACTTCTTCGCGCAGCTGACGCAAGGTTACAAATTGACCAGAACGGCTAGACATTTGCACTTTTTTATCACCACGATACAATGCCACAAACTGCACCAACATCACTTCCAAGCGATTTGGGTCAATACCTAATGCCGAAAGCCCTGCTTTGACACGGGGAATATAACCGTGATGGTCTGCTCCCCACACATTAATCACTGTATCAAATCCACGTTCAAACTTATCTTTATGATAAGCAATATCCGATGCAAAATAGGTTAAAAGCCCATTAGCACGTTTAACCACGCGGTCTTTTTCATCACCAAACAAAGTGGATTTAAACCAAAGATTACCTTCTTTTTCATATAGATAACCGTTTTTATCCAAAACTGCCAAAGCATTTTCTATTTTGTCGCCCAATGATTTTTCAGAATACCAATTTTCAAACGTAACGCCAAATTCTGCCAAATCTTCTTTAATATCATCTAAAATATTATTTAGAGCAAATTGCAAAAATACATCATAATCTTCGCCCAATAAACGTTTGGTATTAGCAATCAAACCATCAATATGAGCTTCTTTATCGCCTGAAAGCTGAATTTTTTCGCCGTTTTGTTCAGTAAATACAGCATCATCTGGTACATTTTTGATGACTTCTTCAAAACTATGGCGGTATTTTTCACCAAATTCATCCAATAATGCCTGACCAAAGTCTGTCACATAATCGCCCTGATAGGCATTAACGGGAAATACGATGGGTTCGCCACATTTTTCCAAATAACGTAAATACGTTGATGTCGCTAAAATGTCCATTTGCCGACCTGCGTCATTGACGTAATATTCGCGGCACACATCAAACCCCGTTGCTTCTAACAAATTAGCAACGCTCATACCATACGCTGCACCACGACCATGACCAACATGTAGGCTTGATGTTGGATTAGCCGAAACAAATTCTACCTGAACCCTTTTACCTTTGTGAGTGTCTGATATGCCAAAATTCTGCTTTTTTTGCAAAATTTCATCTAAAACAGCAAATTTAATTTGTTTATTTAAAAAAACATTAATAAATCCAGCACCTGCTACTTCCGCTCTTTCTATCAATCCACTTTTAGGTAGGGCATCTAAAATCATCTGAGCCAGCTCTCTGGGGTTTTTGCCAACTTTTTTTGCGCCCATCAATGCGATATTGCACGCAAAATCACCGTGAGCAGGATCTTTGGTTCGTGTTAATTGAACTGGAACAATAAAATCTTCAGCCAGCACGCCTTTTTGTTTTAATGAGTGGATAGCAGTGTCAAATAATTGACATAAATCGGATAACTGTGAGTCAATTTGTTGTAAATTTGAAGCATTCATATTATATCTTTTAAAAGAGTAAGATATTTAATTGTATCAGCTTTTATGGGCTTTTTCATTAATTATTCAGTAGTAAAATAACTGTTATTATCATTATTCTTACTAGATTAAACAATTTATTTGAATTCAACATTAAAATATCAATTCAGTGAATAATCAGTAACTAAACTTTTTAATCTTGCAATATCGCCAAATATTGATTGGCTGTATTGGTTTTTTATATTTTTGATAAACAAATCTGTTATAATCTAAATAAAGTTTTGTAATAATCAATGTAAATAAAAAGAAGCCACACAGATTTTGGGGATAATTATGATTTTTGCCATTTCTGAAGCCATGATTGTAAAAATTGGTCTTTATGGATTGTTACCGCTATTTATTGGTTTTTTATTTTTTATTATGTGGGATATCGCCAAAAAATCCAAAGCAGGTAAGGCAGGAACTTTTTGGATTTTTGTGGCGCTAGGAACTGGCTGTGTAGGGTTTTTGGCAAAAGGATTGATTGAGATTGCCATTGAGTGGTTTTTAAAATAACTTTCAAATTAAATCGTGTTTATTTTT
>CAKAQU010000075.1 GCA_916720335.1 uncultured Moraxella sp.
CCAACAAGATGCGGTTGGCGATATTGCCGATGAAAGCCTTGAAGTGGATGCGATGAATTCTACTGCCAAAGAATTTTTAAAATCAGCGATTGACGATTATAACGGCTATTTTAAGACGAATTATAATGTGGATGGTAAATCCTTCCAAAATTACTATCGTGATTTAGCCAAACGCGTCAAAAACAAAGAAGTGGATTTATTGATTGTGGTTGGGATGTTTTTAACCGGTTTTGATGCCCCAACCTTAAACACGTTATTTGTGGATAAAAATCTTCGCTATCATGGTTTAATTCAAGCCTATTCTCGTACAAACCGTATTTATAACAGCACCAAAACTTTTGGCAACATCGTAACCTTCCGCGATTTAGAACAAGACACTATTGATGCGATTACCCTTTTTGGTAAATCTGATATGTGTAATGTTGTGCTGGAAAAAAGTTATCAAGAGTATATGGAGGGTTTTACCGATGCTAGTGTTGCCCGTCGTGGGTATTTAGATGTCATTGCTGAGTTAAAAGAAAGATTCCCAAATCCAGATGAAATTCAAACCGAAAAAGACAAAAAAGCCTTTGTAAAATTATTTGGTGAATATTTGCAGGTTGAAAACATTCTGCAAAACTATGATGAGTTCGCTGCTTTACAAGCATTTCAATCGCTTGATATCAGCGATGTAAAAGCTGTTGAAGCATTTAAAGAAAACTATTATTTAACAGATGATGCTTTTGCTAAAATGCAACCGATTGATATGCCAAGTGAACGCAGCATTCAGAATTACCGTTCAACTTACAACGATATTCGCGATTGGCTCTGTCGCCAAAAAGAAGGGGATGAAAAAGCCAAATTAACCATTGATTGGGATGATGTGGTGTTTGAAGTGGATTTATTAAAATCCCAAGAAATTAATTTAGATTACATTTTAGAATTGATTTTTGAACATAACAAAAAAATCAAAAATAAATCTGAACTCATTGATGAGATTCAAACCACAACCCGAGCCAGCCTAGGAAACCGAGCCAAAGAAACTTTGATTGTGGATTTTATTAATCAAACAGACTTGGATAACATTGCTGACAAAGCTGGTATTATTGAATCTTTCTTCCAATTTGCCCAAAAAGAGCAGCAAAAAGAAGCCAATGAATTAATTAGTAGTGAAGGATTAAATATTGAAGCGGCAAAACGTTATATTAACGCATCGTTAAAACGTGGATACGCGAGTGAACAAGGTACGGATTTAAATGATGCTCTACCCAAAATGAGCCCACTTAATCCGCAATACCATGACAAAAAAGGAAGAGTTTTCCAAAAAATTGATGCCTTTGTTAAGAAGTTTAAAGAAATTGATTTTATCAAATAGTGTGCAGGTGGTTTTTATAAAAAAAATTTTCCAAACCATGTTACAATGAAACAAATATTAATTCGGAGCATATATGTCTGATTTATCCAAACACCGCCAAACGTTATTTTGTAAAGATGAAAAAGCCATTTTAGAGTATGAAACCGCTATGAATCGTGCCATTCAAGCGGTTAAAAATTGGCTTGATGACGATAAAATGTATACGGGCGGCAGCATTCGCCAATTGCGGTCTCAAATTCGTTTTTTACCATCCAAAGAAGGCTTGGGGCTGGATGGTGCTTTGGAGCGGGCAATTGATTTATTTTTAAATAAAAGCTTAAAAGTTCACCATCCGCATTCTTTGGCGCATCTACATTGCCCAACTATGGTTGCCAGCCAAGTTGCTGAAGTTTTGATTAATGCCACCAACCAATCTATGGACTCATGGGACCAAAGCCCATCGGGTTCTTTGATGGAAGTTTTATTAATTGATTGGCTTCGTCAAAAAGTGGGTTTTGGCACTGGCGACGCTGGCGTATTTACGTCAGGTGGCACTCAGTCTAACTTGATGGGCGTACTTTTAGCTCGCGATGCCTGCATTGCCAAACATTATCAAGCAGCAGATGGTAAACCTTGGTCGGTGCAGCGTAATGGTCTGCCACCAGAAGCCATTCAAAAAGTTAAAGTTTTATGTTCAGAAAATGCTCATTTTAGCGTTCAAAAAAATATGGCAATGATGGGCATGGGTTTTGAGTCAGTGGTTGCTGTGCCTGTTAATGAATGCGCTCAAATGGACGTCAGTGCTTTACAAGAGATTGTTAAAAAACTTAGCGACGATGGCAAAATCATTGCTTGCATTGTCGCCACCGCTGGCACAACTGATGCTGGTGCTATCGATGATATGAATGCCATTCGTGATATTGCCGATGCTTGTGGTGCGTGGCTGCACGTCGATGCTGCTTGGGGTGGGGCGCTGATTTTGTCCAATCAATACCGTCATTTACTGCAAGGTATTGAAAAGGCGGATTCAGTTACACTAGACTTTCATAAGCATTACTTCCAAACTATATCCTGCGGCGCATTTTTATTAAAAGATAAAGATAACTACCGATTTATGCATTATGAAGCCGAATATCTAAATTCAGCTTATGATGAAGAACATGGCGTGCCAAATTTGGTATCTAAATCTTTGCAAACCACTCGCCGATTTGATGCGTTAAAATTATGGCTAACGGTAGAAGCGCTTGGTGAAGATTTGTACGGTTCCATGATTGACCATGGCGTGGATTTAACCCGTGAAGTGGCAGAATACATTAAAAACACCGATGAGCTTGAGCTTTTGGTTGAACCACAATTTGCGTCTGTGCTATTTAGAGTTGCACCAAAAGATTATCCAGAACAATTCATTGATAGCTTAAATCAAAATGTCGCTGATGAACTGTTTGCGCGCGGTGAAGCCAATATTGGCGTTACTCGAGTTATTGATAAAAACCGTAATGTTCAGTCCCTAAAAATGACCACTCTAAGTCCAATTGCAACACTGGATGACGTAAAAACGTTATTAAATGATGTTTTAAAAGAGGCTTATCGAATCAAAGCCGATATTCAAAACGGTACTTATACTCCACCAATTGCTTAAAATTAGATCAAAATAAAAAACCGATTTTTAATCGGTTTTTTTATTTTATTGCTCTGCCCATTTGGTTTTATCTTTAAAATTACATACCAAATAAACAGGACAAGCACCGCATCTAGGCGTGCGCGCCATGCAGGTGTAGCGTCCATGCAAAATTAAATAATGATGCGCATCCAGTAAAAATTCTTTGGGGATGACCTGCATTAGTTTATCTTCAACTTGCCTAACGGTTTTGCCAGTGGCAAGCCCTGTGCGATTTCCTACCCGAAAAATATGCGTATCCACCGCCATGACAGGTTGACCAAAAGCAGTATTTAACACCACATTAGCGGTTTTTCGTCCAACACCAGCTAGTGACTCCAAGTCTTCCCGAGTATTGGGTACTTTGCCATCAAATTTATCCAGTAAATCCTGACAGGCTTTGATGATGTTGTTTGCTTTGGCATTATACAGCCCAATGGTTTTGATGTATTCTTTTAAACCATCCACACCCAAATCCAGTATTTGTTTTGGGGTATTGGCAACCTTAAAAAGTTTATTTGTGGCAATATTGACGCTTTTGTCAGTTGCTTGAGCTGATAAAATAACCGCAATTAAAAGCTCAAATTCATTGCAATAATTTAATTCAGTAACTGGTTCTTTAATGGTTTGAGCTAAAATTTGAAAAAATTGATGCACTTTTTCTTTACTCATACGCCGAGAAGGTGGCGTTTGAGCGGTTTTTGTGGTGGTTAATTTTTTGGATTTAGAAGGTGTTTTGTTCATGATTTTTTATTAAATGATTTTTCCCAAAGTGTAAAACGGCTAATAATCTTACCAAACAAACTGTCTTTTTTGTAATCGCCGCGTTTATTTTTATCACAAACGCTTTGCCCAGTTAGTAGTGCCAAGGCTTCAAAAACATGCGATACGGCATAAATATGAAACTGTTTATTGTCAATCGCTTCTAAAATCTTATCTGATAATAATAAATTTTGCACATTACTTTTGGGAAGAATCACGCCTTGATTGCCAGTCAAACCATCTATTTGACAGGCGTTAAAAAATCCTGTAACTTTTTGGCTAACGCCCCCAACTGCTTGAGCAAAACCCAATTGATTCATCGAACCTGTAATGGCAAGGTTTTGCTGAATTGGAACTTGTGCCAGCGCCGAAAACAGCACACACATTTGAGCGAGTGTGGCACTATCGCCATCAACATATGTGTAATTTTGCTCCATTGCCAAGGATGCGCTAAAATTAAGTTCGCCAAATTCGCCAAACAGCGACCGTAAAAAACTTGCCATAATGAGCATGCCTTTAGCGTGTATGTTGCCTGCCAGTTCAATATCTCGCTCAATATCTAAAACGTCGCCTGCTCCAAAATTAGGCTGAATTAGAGCGGTGATTTTGCATGGCAAACCAAAGGCATCTTTGTCGTTATCATTATGACCAAAATCTAAAATCGTCAATGCATTGATTTGTCCGATTGCGCTGCCTGACATACTAAATAATTGATGACCGTTTTTAATTTCTTGCCAATACAGCGATGAGATATGGCTATGGCGTTTTTCTAGATTTTGTAAAGCGGTTTTAACGTGCGCTTTTAGCACCAAAGGACTTTGTACTTTTTGGGCGATATAAGCCGATTCAAACAGCAGATTATTTAAGGTATCTTTATGAAAATCAAAGAAATTTTTATTCTCGCTTAGGCGGCAAAGTTCATCTAAAATCGCTGCTATGGCTGTATTATCAAAAGGCGGCAGCTTATTTTCCTTAACAATTTTGATTATTTTTTGTGCTAAAAAAAGCGTACTTTCAGCATTTTTTGCGATTTTATCATCAAAATCTGCCCGAATCTTAAATAGACGTTCAAAATCGGGGTCGTTTTCTACCAAATCATAATATAAATCGAGCGTCCCCAATAAAATAACTTTAACATCTAAAGGAATATCATCAGGCGTTAAAGAAAGATTTGTGCTTGTGGTAAACAGCTCATCAAGATTGCAAAGGGTGATTTTTTGGGATTGTAGTGAATTTTTTAGCCCTTGCCAAACGTAAGAATACTCAAAAAGCGTTTGAGCATTTAACACCAAATAACCCCCATTGGCTTGGTGTAATAAACCCGACTGTATCATGCTATGGTCGCAATAGGTCGTGCCTTGCTCAGTGGTGTATTGGATTGAACCAAACAGTTTGGCGTAGCTTGATGACTGGCTTTCTGCAAAAATCACAGGACAGCCTGTTTGTTTGCTGTGATGGCTTAGTACATTGACAAAATAACGAGCAGGAATGGGGTTTTGGAAATTGCCAAAAAAACCATCAGCTTCTTCTGTGATAAAAGATGCATTTTTAATCATATCATCTTGAAGATTGATTAAATACTGATGAACCTTTGGCGCAGTAAATGCATCTAATAAAACAGCAAAAAGCGGTTTAATGATTGCACAAGCAGCATCGTGATAAAGGGCGTCTAGTTGTTGGTAAAGCGTTTTTTCTAAGCCATTTAATTGATATTCAATATCATAATATTGTTTTAGTAATTGATTTTTTACTGTTGTATCCAAAGGTTTATCAGCTGTACGACTAGGGATAAAATCAGCTTGACCGTCATTATTAATAATCAATGTTAAGTGATGGTTTTTGGCATCATTATCCAATCGCTCATAAAATTTGCTTTGAGTATCTGAAAAATCTAATTTTAGACGGTCAATTTTGCGCTGGTAGGTAGGCGATGAAAATTTTATCCGTAATTTTTTTTTGGCTTTTTTAAAAATTTCATGAACTGTTTGGGCAAATTTTAGCCCTGTACCAGCCTCAAAATTAAGAGCCAATGGACGATTGGCATCCTTAAAATTATATACATAGACCCAATCATCAGGCGTTGGTTGATATTTGGCATGCTGGGTGAGTAATTCTAAAATCAATGTTTTTTTACCAAGTCCTAATCTGCCCGATGCAAAAATATGATAGCCTGGTTGTTTTATATCCAAAGCGGTGCAAATAGCTTCTCGCGCTCGCTGTTGCCCAAAATATACATCAAATTTTTTTAGCTGGTGGCGTTTGGGCAACGTGTTTGGGTCAGTGTGATAATCTAAATCATAAAGAGTTAGATGTTGTGGGTCTTGTTGTATCAGTTTGGTCATGAATCTATAACAATACTTGATAAGTTATGGTAAATTTGTGCTATTGTAACAGATAAAACCATGATAAAATAGCAAGTTTGCATAAAAACCTATCACGATAATTGACGACAATGACAACAACTCATTTAAAAACTTATTCAAAAATTAATCATGTGGCTTTGGATTTTTTTCATCAAATAAAAACAGCAGCTGGGTTGTTGGATTTGCTATTGACGGATGAGCAAGTTTATCAATTGTTACATTATTTAGATGGACTATTATTGTGGAATAAAGCCTATAATTTAACTGCCATCAGCGACCCAAAGGATGCTTTAGTCAAACATATTTTTGACTGTTTGGCGATTTTGCCAAAATTACCATTTTTGGATAAACAGGATATTTGTCTTTTGGATATTGGCACAGGCGCGGGACTGCCTGCTGTAATTTTGGCTATTTTTAGACCCGATTGGCAGATTTGCGCTTTGGATAGTAATAATAAAAAAATTCGTTTTATTCGCCAAATGGTAGGCGAGTTAGCGCTTAAAAATTTAACACCCATCAATGAGCGTATTGAAAACCATCAAACCACAAAGCCATATGATATTATTACGTCTAGGGCGTTTTCATCTTTAAATGATTTTGTCAGTCTTGCGATGCCTTATTTAAAAACAAATGGTGTTTTTTATGCGATGAAAGGCAAAATGCCAACCGAAGAGGACGTACAAACCCTAAGGGCTATTAACCCAGATTTTTTTGTTCAAACCACCCCTATTAGTGTTCCTGGCTTAAACGAAAGCCGCTGCGTGGTTTATATCAAAACTTTGACAAACAACAAGGAAAAATCATGAATATTATAGCCATTGCCAATCAAAAGGGCGGCGTTGGAAAAAGCACCACAGCAGTTAATTTTGCAGATGCTTTAGCATTTTTTGCTAAAAAATCAGTGTTATTAGTTGATTTGGACCCGCAAGGTAATGCTACAACCAGTTTTGGGCTAGATAAAAATAACCTAGATTATACCATTGCTGATGTTTTATTGGATGATGTTGCTATTACAGATGTTAAAGTTACCACCCAAAACGGTGTTGATGTTCTTGGTGCAAACGGTGAATTGTCAGGCATTGATACTGCTTTAAACCAAAAGTCAGATGCAGCGTTTTTATTAAAAAATGCATTAAGAAATAGCAAGTTAAACTATGATTATGTCATTATAGACTGTGCACCTAGTTTAAGCCTATTAACGGTCAATGCACTATCAGCGGCGGACGGCGTGATTATCCCAATGCAATGCGAATATTATGCATTAGAAGGGGTTGCCGATTTACTGCAAACCATTGATGGATTAAAAGAATTTAATGCCAATCTAACAATTTATGGAGTTTTGCGCACACTTTATGATGGCAGAAGCACTCTAACCAAAGATGTCAGTTCAGAGCTTTTAGCGTATTTTGGTGATAAATTATACCAAACCTACATTCCAAGAAACATTCGTCTTGCCGAAGCACCAAGTTTTGGAAAATCCATTTTTTCTTATAGTAAATCATCAACGGGTGCCAAGGCATATCGTGATTTTATGCAGGAATTTTTGGACAAAATGCCTAAAAAATAGGCGATTTAAATTTGAATAGATTGGATGGGTAATATTATGACAAAAAAACGTGGTTTGGGCAGCGCTCGCGGCTTGAGTGCCTTAATGAACAGCATCAAAAAAGAAAAACAATTTACCCAAGACGGTCACCCTATAAAATCGCCCTTAAATTCTGTTCAAGATGGTGATAAACTGCCCGATAATGAAAATTTGATATTAACCGATGTCGATGTCAATACTTTGCAATCAGGCAAATATCAGCCTAGACGCAATATGGACGAAACATCACTGGCAGAACTTGCCAGTTCGATTAGTCAACATGGCGTTATGCAGCCAATTGTAATCCGTCCGCTATTGGCAAACGAAAAAAAAGAGCATGAAAAAGTAACCCATGAAATTATCGCTGGCGAAAGGCGTTGGCGAGCAGC
>CAKAQU010000076.1 GCA_916720335.1 uncultured Moraxella sp.
TTTTCAATGTCTTGGGTTTGGATGCCTTGTTTAAATTGGGTGTGGTTTTGGTCTTTATCAGTGATGAGATAGCCATCTGTGAACCTGCCTTGTCCTTGTACGTTTAGGCTTGATGTATTGGCAATGATGCCTGATTGATTGGTTACTTGGGCATACTGGGCGTTTAACTGCTGTTTGCCAGTGTTGATGTTGGCATTTTGCAGCTTACCGCTAAAATCAATGTCAGCACTGCCACTGATATTTTGTTGTTTGCTGTCGTACTGATAAGTGTCTTGACGGCTTTTAATGATTAAATCACCACCTACCGCGCCTGTTAGGTGTTTGGTAGTCAGATTGGCACCATCTAAGGTAAAATTACCTGCGATGTCATTATGCGTGGTACCAGCTACCTTGACGGTGGTGTTGGTGTGAGTTGTGGCGGTTTCTGTGCTGCTGCCTTTACCAAGATTGGCATGAGCGGTAAAGCCTGCGCTGCCTTGCGTGTTTGTTTGTGACAGATTGGCAGAAGCATAGACACCAACACCAGCACTTTTACTATCATGGCTGCTGCTTGTGTTACTATGCTCACTGGATGCTTGATAGATAACATCTCCTGCGACCTTTTGGTATAGGTTGTTGCCGACATTGATGTGGCTGCCTGTAATGACTAAATCACTGTCAGTGTCTTTGCCTTGGATATCAAAGATAAGATTGCCATCGGTGTTGATGGTGGAAGCTTGATTACTTTGATGGCTGCTGGTGCTTTGGTTTTTATTAGTGGAAGTGCCTAAAGTTGCTTGAGCACGGATAGAACCTAGACTACCTTGTTTTATTTGATCAAGCAGGTTCTTAGTTTTGGCAGCGGCTGCTAATACACCCATGGCTTTTAAGCGTGTGGATTGGCTTTCTTGAGTGGCATCAATAAGACCATCAATGCTTTTGGTGCTATCAACCATAGAGCTTGACACACTGGCAGTAATTCCTGAGGTTTTTTGATAAAAGGCGTTATGGTTGGTGTTTGTGTTGGTTGCACCGCTGATATGTGCTTCTTGGGCTTTAATCAATACATTGCCTGCATCAGAATTGTTGATGGTCTTGGTATTATCCGCAGCATAAATATCACTGGCAATTTGCTTATATTGATCACCCGCCTCAATGATGACGTTGCCACCCAGTGCTGCTAACTGGTTGCCTATATGGGTGATTTTTTGATGGTTGTCATCTGTTTTGGTGGTTTGCTTACCTAAGGTGATGGTAGTAGCAGAAGAGGCAAACATGCCTGATTTTTTGGTATGGGTATGAGTTTGGCTATCTTGGCTATTGATGGCAGCATCCAAAACAACATCCCCTTTGGCTTTTAGATGAATGTGTGTATCAGAAGCAATGTTGCTTGCAGTTAGCTGCAAGTTTTTACCGGCAGTTAGGGTGATTTGTTCTGCTTGTATGGTGTTGGTCAGAGTCTTGTCTTCATCAGCGTGATGTTGATGATTGGTTGTTTTTTTGCTAATCAAGCTTTTGTTAGTAAACTGTGTAGCTGTTTGTAATTGATCGGTCTGTCTACCCTCTTCAAATTTAATATCACCTGTCGCACTCATCCGCACCTTACCTGCTTGACTGCTGATATTAAAAGCTTTGCCAGTGATGGCAGCATCTTGACTGGTGGCAACCAGCACAACATCACCTTGACCACTGACTGCTGAGCCAATGTCTTTACTTTGGCTGTGTTTAAAGTAGTTGTTGTCATCTGCGATGGCGTTGATGCTGCTAGATTCTTTGATGGCATCGAGGCGAATGCCTTTATTGGCACTGATGAGAGTGTTGCCACCTTGGTTTTGGCTTTTGGCACCTGTATAGATCACATAGTTGCCGGCTTTGATGGATAAGGTGGTTGGTGTTTTACCATCTTTACCTGTGGCTTTGGCACCATCACCCACACTAATTTGTGCCAATTGACGGATATGGGTACTGCTGGCACTAGATTGTCCCAGTTTTTGGGATTGTTGGCTGGTTTGACTTTGATTAATGATGTCATGACCAGCTGTTAGTGCGGCAGCATGGTCTGCGTGAATGCGGTGCTGATTAATCAGATCTTGATTGACATCAATGGCAACAAACTTAGCGTTGATATTGCCTTTGTTGGTGGCATTATTTGCTTGGATAGATAGGGCATCTGTGGCAGTGATATTGCCGCCATTATCCAGATTACCTGTTAAGTGCATGTTGATGTTTTTAGCCCCAATACTGCTGTATCTGCCATCAGGTTGTAGTCTGGCAGTGGCTGTGTTGGCAGGGCGTAAGTAAAGTTTGGGTACCAAAGCCTCTTGGGTGTGGGTGATTAAATTGCCCTCTTTATCTTTTTTGGTATAAGTGATGGGCTGTTTAACAAGCCACACCATGTCTGTGGTTAAATTTGCCATTTGCTTGGCACTTAGGGCAACACCTAGGCTGAGCTGATATTGCTTGGCAAAGGTGATGCCCTGATCCATCAAGGTTTTAAAGGCTTGTTCTTGGCTTTGATAATCACTGAGTAAATGTCTACCTGTCAGCAATTGGTATTGGTCTTGTAGCTGTTTTTGTTCATAATAGCCATCCCCAAGACGCTTTTCGATGTGATTGGCATCAATATCCAACTTAGTAAGCATATACTCAGAGCTTAGCCAGTTTTTATGATTGGTAAAAGCAGGGTCGGTTTGGATGATGGGCAGATTTGCGTGGTTGGCGTTGATGGTGTATAGGGCAGAGTTGGGAATGCTTAAACCATCTGGTGTTGCATGAACCACAGTAGGAGTTTTGCCACCAATTTTTTGTGGCAGTTTATTGATTAAGGCAGCAAGCAGTGCTTTGTCCACCGTTTGCCCCAATGCTTTGGTAGCAAGCAGTGATGACAGCTGCTTTTGGGCATCAGTAGATAACGCAGATTGATTGGTTTTTAAAGCCTCCAAAGCTGCATCAATGTCACTGTCTGCCAAAGCCACTTGATTGATGGTGGGCTTTGATGGTGTGGTGGTGATAGTGGCGTTTAGGATGGGTAGCTCATAAGTCTCTAATGGCGCAAATGTTTGGGTATAAGGGCCTGAACCAATATCTATTCGCTTATGGCGTCTGCCAGCTGCTGAGGATACCACCGTACGACTCACAAAGTTGCCATTTTCTGCCGTTTTGATGGTTTGACCAATTAAGCCGCCATTGGGCGTTTGTACAACTTTATCCCCAGTCATTGCAAAACCAGCGCCTGCATTCATCTGGCTTTTATCATTGATGAGTTGGTTACCGTAAGTGATAAGATCTTGACCGGCAACCATACGGGCAGGGTCTGACCAACGTGTGTGATCTTTATAGACAACCAAATCCACAGTAATCTCATCAATCTCTTCGCCAACACGATGATGATTGCCATGAGCATCCTTGATATATAATGCGCCCGTTGGTGCGCCTTTTTTGCTGGTTGGTCCTAAAAAGGCTTCATGGGAGCCATATACACGAGATGGATTTTCCCTATTGCGATAAAATATTTGTCGGTCTTGGCGATCGATGACTTGTGCCACTTTTTCAAAGTGTGCATTCTCGTTTTTTAATACTTTAGTGTCTATGAGCATCTGCCCGCCCGACTGGGTGGTGGCACCACGATTCACTATCTTTTGAGCCTTGCCAATGGCATGGTAGTTGTCATTCAAGCCACCGCCGATATGCAAACTTCCTAGACTTGTGATTAAGGCTTGACCAAGAAAGTCTTGATTAAACTTAGCGTGTCTGTCAGGATTTGGATGGTTGTTTAAATAATTAACACCAATGTCAAGGCGCTGCCTGGCAGCGATGACGGGGGCGGTATTTGTCGCATCTGTGTCGTGTATCTTAGCTGGAGTGTTGTTTAACGTGTCTGCAGCAATGGCAAGGTGTGTGCCATAAATGCGTCCGCCTGCTTGGTTGTTAATCGCATTCTTCGCCTTGATATAAGTAGCATTGCCATTGATTAAACCTTGGTTATTTAAGTATGATTGGCTGTCCAGATGGGTTAGATTGGCTGCATTGATGGTGGCATCTTTGTCATTAGTGATGCTCTTTGCGGTTAAACTTAGCACTTGATTGGCGCTTAATTGCCCTTGATTGGTAAAGCCGCCTTGGGTGTTGAAGTTAAGATTGTCTGCAATCAGTTTGTCTTGCTTGGCATGTGTATAATCATCAATTTGATGGACAGTCAACGCTTTGGCATAAATGCTGCCACCATTTTGTAGTGCCTTGCTGTCTAAATTGACAGTTTTGGCGGTGATGTTGCCTTGTTGGTTGCTGAATATGCCATTGGTATTATTAATAACAATACTATTTGTAGCACTGCTTGTGGCATGCTGATGTGCAATATCAGCTTTTGAGGTATAGCTGATATTGGCAGCTTGATTGGTGGAGCCTGATAAGTCCAATTGTGCTGCATCCACTGACAACTGATTGACCGCCGCCAGCTGACCATGATGAGTAATGCCAGATTGACTGCTCAGTATGACATCACCACCTGCAAACACCGAGCTTGTTTGGGTGTTTTCTATGCCTAAGACTCCCTTTATGACCACATTGGTTTGAGAGGTGATGTTGCCTGCATGATGTATCTTATCAGCTTGAATGCCTAAAGTTTGACTGCTAATATTACCTGTATTTTGTAGCTTTGATGCGGTCATCAGCAAATTGCCTGCTGCGGCGATGGTGGCGGCTTTTTGTACTGTGTTTGTGTTATTTAGCTCACCTGTCAAATTAATACGGTTTTGGTTTTTGTTATCTGTAGCAAGCAAAATCCCTTGATGGTTATTTAACTGCTTAGCAGTGATGGTAAAATCACCTGCTTGAATCAAACCTTGATGATTATTGATGTCATTTGTTAGTGTTAAGCTTTGATGGCGGCTAGTCAATAGTTTGCCATCACTGTTATCAAGCTGCTTGGCGGTTGTGGTAAGCGTGTTTGCTTGAATGATGCCTTGATGATTATCAATGACGTTCTTAACATTTAAAGTGTGATCACCTGTTGATAATATACTGCCTTGAGCGTTATTCACATCTGCTGCTGTCATGTCAAGGATTGCACCTGTATGCTTAATATGACCTTGATGATTATTGAGTGTGCTGGTATGAATATTAAAATTTTGGGCATTGGCAGTAATGCTGCCTTGACGGTTATCCAGACCATTTTTTAACGTTAAGCTAAAATCGTCTTGACTGCTTTGGTTAATACTGCCCTGATGATTATTCAGTTTTTCTGTGTGAATGTTGATATTGCCTGCTGACAGCATACCTTGGGTGTTGTTAAGCAAATCTGGCGTCATCATGTTTAGTACATCAGTTGCTACAACCTTTGCATGCTGCGTGCTGGTCGTGCTTTTGCTGTCAAGCGTGATATTTTTAGCTTGGCTTTGACTGTCAGTCAGTGTTAACACATTGCCACCAAGTTGCAGATGATTGGTGGCGACATGTACGCCTGAGCTGCTTAACTCTTTGGTAGCATGAATGGTCAAGTTTGCTGGTGTTGCTAGCAAAGCACCATCTGCCTTCATACCAGCAATCACACTGCCTGTATTACTGATGGTATCACTAAAAATATCAACATCACCAGCACTTGCGATAATCCCTGTTTTGTTATTGACTAAGTGTTTTGAGGCGGCAAGTGTGGTCTTTGCAGCATAAAGCTGACCGCTGTTACTTAGGTTTTGAGTATTAGCAGTCAAGGCTTTGGCACTTTGGATAGAACCGTCCGTGTTATTTAATGTTGTGCCAATGGTTAATGTAGCATCGCCTTGGGCTGATATGTTGCCTTGAGTGTTATTTAATGTGTCTGTCGCCATTATTGATAACGTATCTGAGGCGGTGATACTGCCCTGACTGTTTTGAATGTTTTGTGCCAAAATGATGGCATCACCCTGAGCACTTTGAATCACCCCCTGATGATTGTCCACATCACCCTCTGTGGATAACTCAAGCTTGCCATTACCAGCAAGAATGCCTTGTTGGTTGATGATGCTGTTTTGAGCGGCAATCATGATATCCTGTTTACTGGTGAGTGTGCCTTGTGTGTTATCAAAATGAGTCAGATGCCAATTGATGTTGTTGACAGCAAGTTTACTGTTGGTATTACTAAGAGTTTTGGTGGATAAGCTTTGGACATCTATGGATGATTGATTTTGATTAATGCTTGTATCAGCTGCAACATCAATACCACCTGCAGCCGCAATCAGTGCGTTTTTATCTTGATTGGTGAGCGTTTGGGTGGTAATAGATCCATTGGCGACCGGTGTGGCAATGGGTGTAGATGGCTGTGTACCACTTGTATTACTTGAACTGTTTGTATGATTTGCTTTGGCGTTGATAACACCACCACTGGCTTGTGCTGTACTTGGTGGGTCAGCCATGTCTACTGTGATTTTATGATACAAACTTTGCCCAATGACCGCTTGGTTGGTGTTAGTGAGCGTATCACTTTTGATGGCAAGCTGACCTTTGCCTGTTTGAATCAGTTTGCCTGCATTATGAAGGGAGTTGGTCGCAATATCAAACGCTCCACCATAAATATCACCTTGGTTGTTGATGTGATGGCTTGCAGTAATTTGATTGACCTGACTACTAAAAATAGCACCTGAATTATTTAGGTGATTGGTAGTTAAAGCAATATTGCTACTTTCACTGCTGATGGTGCCTAAATTCTCAAGTGTAGAAGTGTTAATTTGTAGTTTATCTTTACCAGCAATGGTGCCTGTATTGATCAGATTACCCTTGATATCCAAGCTAAGGGAGCTAACACCATCATTATTTGTACTTAAAATGATTCCTGCGTTATTTACCCCCAAACCCTGATTGGTGCCTATCAAACGAATACTGCCAGCATACATGCCCCCTAAGGCTGAAATGTCTAAGGCAACCCCTTGTGTTGTGTTATTGGCGGTTTGATTGGTCTGTGATGAACTCGCTTGTTTACTGGTAGCAGATAATTGATTGAGTTTACCATCTTGAATATTTATAAGGTTTTCACCTGTAATCACATCAAGCTGTTTGCCCGCATAGATTTCATCATTGAGCTGCATACTTTTAGCAATTAAGGCAGTGTAATCGGTATGCTGAGCATTGAGTTTGCCAGAGGCAACAATGGCGCCTGTACCCACATGATAAGTTGATGGTTTACCATCATAAACTTGGGCAACCCCTGAAACCAAATGGACATTAGCTGCATTAATAAACCCTGCTCCATTAATTTGCAACCCATTTGGATTGGCAATGATGACATCTGCTTTTTGTCCTGCTACTTCTACAAAGCCATTAAGTATACTGGCTTTGTTTGAATTCACTTGATTTAAGATGGTAGTAGCTTCACCACGCGCCATAAAAGGATTGGCATCTACAAAGCCTGCTAGTTGAGTGGCAACTGCCTTACGGTTATTATTTAAGATAACACCTTGACTACCTACATCAAACTGACTGTAATGGTTATTAGATAATCCTTTGTCATTAGGTGTTTGGATATTTACCGATACCATGCCACTAGCAGTTGGCACAATCATTGGTTGTAGATGTTTGTTAGCAGATGAGTCAGCAACAACCATTGTGGAAGTTGTATTTGGGTTGGCATGACAGATGCTGATAATACCAAGACTTAATAATATCAATGCAAAGGTAAGTTTTAATTTGCCATAATATCCATTTTTCAACAAGTTTTGTTGCAAATCCGTTAAAACAACATTATTTTGACTACCTCCTTGTGAATTTGTTTTACTATGTGAATGAGTTTTTTCAGAAACAACCACAAGTCTTGCTAAGGTTTTATTGAAAATGACTCGATAGCAATGGCGGTTCATGGTGGGTATTTCCTTAATTTTTATAAAATAATGTTATTTAAGGCCTAGATACTAACATGATTTATTAGCAAAATGAAGTTTAAATTTTTTTTAATTTCAGGGGTTTGAGCAGTGTTTGGCATGACAATAAGTTTGTGATTGTTGTTCTTTTAACATTTTTTGCTTTTTCAAAAAAATAAAATTTATCTGAGTTTGTTTTGTCTGGTTTTTGCTGTGAATTACTTCTAAATCTTTTACCAGTTGAAGTTGTTTTTTTAGGTCAAAATTGAAA
>CAKAQU010000077.1 GCA_916720335.1 uncultured Moraxella sp.
AAACATCACCTTAACAGATGGTAAAATTACTGCCAAAGGCACACCTGATAATATTGAAATTCGTATTTTGACGGAGTTATCGGCAAAAGACATACCAAATGGCAAATATACTGGACGTGGAGTGATTACAGATGGCGGTATGACAATCAGTCGTTTAACTGCCAAAACTCAAGGCGGAACTCTGATTGCTGATGGAACAATGGACTGGTCGGGTGAGTATCAACTTGACGCCAATTTGTACGGTCAAAAAGTATCCATTAATGACATTCTACCACTGCAATATCGAGAATATAAAGATTATTTACCTAAAACATTCTCAGGCTCTTTGGGGGTGAAATACTTTTATTTGGATACTGCCAAAAATCAAACTCGTTGGCAGTTTAACCTTGCGCAAAAAGACGGCGAGATGGTTGATGTCAGTCTTGCCCAAAGTCAAAAAAAGCCCAATCTTCCTTGGCAAATAGATGCTAAATGGCAAAATTTGGTTCGCGAAAATTTACCTGATATTGGCAAACTTAACAGCCCATCTGGCGCGGCAGCTATTGTAGTGGGTGATGGTAATACCCAGCTGGATGTACATGCTGATATTAAAATGTTATCAGTGGCACCATCGGGCGATTATCAAACCAAAATGGCAATAAAAAATAATCAACTCATTGATATATCAAGTTTTTCGTATCAGGGTGTTTTAGGTGATTTGTCGGGAAAAGGGCAGATTACATTACCAAAAAAAGCATCCCCTTTATTGTGGCAGGTTGATTTAAAAACCAGCAAACTAAAACCCAATGCTTATTTTGATGTGCCTAATAAAACGCCTATTGAATCTTTGTCAGGACAGTTGGTTGCTAAAGGGCAGATGAGCCAAAAAAATGGACAAACCACCCATCAAGCTACAGTCAATCACAGTGATTTAACCGCTGTTTTGACCGATAAACCCCAAGATAAGATTCATCTAATAACCCAAGGTGGTTTGATGGCGCGATTAAAAGGGGATGAGCTTTTGGTGTTTGGTGTGGATTTAACAGGCGATGTCAATCAGTCTTTGTTTTCTGAGCTGCCTAAGTCAGATTTTGCTATCAAGGCTCAAGGTAATTTATCCAACACCCAAATTAGTAAATTTACCATCAACAATGATAATATAAAAGCATCATTGGCGGGTGATATTGCTTTTAACCAAGGTGTAACATGGAACATCAAAGCCCATTTAGATGAGGTGGATACTGCAAAATTTGCCCAAAATAACAGTAATTTAATTGCCAAAATTAATGGAGATTTGGCAACTACGGGAAGTTATTACCAAGATAAATTGCAAAATTTTTCAGTTAAATTTAATGGTCAAATTCTCAATAAATCAGTTGCTTCAGGTAATATTTCCTTGGATATGACGGGAGCGGGGGATAGATTGCAGTTTAACCATTTAAGTCATCAAAGTTCAGCAGGTCAATTTTTAGCAAAAGGTTTTACCAATTTAAATGATTTATCTTGGCAATTTGATGCCAAGATGACTAATTTTGATACGGGTAAATTTGTCAAAGGACTCGATTCGCATTTAACAGGTGGTTTTTTAACCAAAGGAAGTTGGGGCGGTAAAATTAAATCGTTTGAAGTTAAAGAGTTAGATTTATCAGGCGATTTTCGTGGTCAGCCAGTAATTGCACAGGGTGCAATATCAGCAAAAATTGATTTGCCTAATGATTTAAACGCTTATTTTAGACGTTTAAAATCAGCTACAGCCGTACCAAAAAATACTAATGAACTTTTAAATTTGCAAAAGCAAGTTCAAATCAACACCTATCAAACTCAACGAATTTTTAAGATGTTAAATGCTGACCATTTAACGTTAAAAATGGGTGATAGTCAGCTTTTGGTTGATGGTACGGATAAAAATTTATCAGCAACTCTTAACATACCCGATTTAAGTCAGCTTGTGTTTAATACACGTGGACAGATTAAAGGCGGTATTATTTTGGTGAATGATAACTATGCTTTGCCAACGATTTATGTGGATTTAACCGCCAATGAAGTACGAACTGCCGATTTAATTGTGCAAAAGGTCAGCGTTTTGGGTAAGGTAGTCAATTTAGCAAATTTGCCAAGTCAATTACGTGTTGAAGTGGATAATGTAATTGCTTTAGGTAAAGTGATTAAATATGCCAACCTGAATTTTGTAGGGACATATCAACAGCACAATTTAACTTTTGCTGCTAAAAATAACGATATAGAGACCAAAGCTCAAATTGTAGGCAGTTTTGATGAACGCAAAGGGCGTTATCAAGGCGTGATGGATGCGGCAAGTGTACAAAGTAAATTTGGCAAACTTGCTCAGATTCAGCCTGCTGAATTTAGTTATGCTGTTAAAAATAATCAAATTGCGGTTGCTGCCCACTGTTGGCAGAGCAGTAAGGCTAAGGGTGTGCAAACAGGTTCTTTATGTCTACAAAATACTTTGCATTACTCTAATACATCAGGTGATGTTGCGCTGGTTGTCCAAAATCTAGATACATCGGTCATTTCAACAATTTTACCGAGTGATATTTTATGGCAGTCTACATTAAATGGTAAACTTGCTGCCAATTGGCAGGCGGGAAAATCACCCGTGGTTAATGCTGTGATTTATTCTGACAATGGCAAAGTTGGTGTGTCTAGCGATGATACGGGTTATGTTGAGATGCCATACCAACGAGTTTCTATTATTGCTCAAACTGTGCCAACGGGTCTAAAACTACGTACCGATATTCAAGGTGTGATTGGTTCAGGTTATGCGGATGTGATTGTGGATGCTTATAAACCCAATAAACCCATTGCAGGAGCGGTCGCATTAAATAATATTAATTTAGCGGTTATCCGACCATTTTTGCCAAGCTTGCAAACGCTGAGTGGTACGGTCAATTTAGCCGGCGGTGTTGGTGGCACACTTACTAAACCATTATTTTATGGTAATGCTGATTTAAAAAATGGTCAGTTAGCAGTCGCTGGTGTGCCTGTTGTGCTGAAAGATATTAATGCAGACATGGCGATTCGTGGCACCCAAGCAAGCTTAATGGGTGGTTTTATTGGTGGTGCCGGTAAAGGAAAATTAACAGGCGAAATGGATTGGCGAGGCGAGCTTCAAGCCAAATTAGCAGTAACGGGCGAGAATCTGACCGTTTCTAATCCACCACTGGTTGTGGCAAGTTTTAGCCCTGATATTGAAGTGATTGTTCGTCCTTCACAAAAATATGTTAATGTGCAAGGTGTAGTATTGGTGCCTTCAGCAACCATTCGCCCACCATCAACCAGTAGTGAAATTATTGATAAATCCGCGGATGTTTCAGTAATTGATAGACGTTTGACAGGAAATGTGGATAAAATTTTGGCTGTTTCAGCACCTTGGAGCATTAACGCCAATATTGGATTGGATTTGGGTTCAGATGTAGCGTTTCAAGGGTTTGGAGCAAAACTTCCCTTGGCAGGTACACTGCATCTAACTCAAAGCGGTCAAGACTCCATGAAAGCAAAAGGTGTAATTCAGTTATCTGAACGCACGGTTGTTGATGGTATTGGTCAAAATATTGAACTCAAATACGCTCAAGTAAGATTTAATGGTAATATGCTCAATCCTCGTTTATCTATTGAGGGTGAAAAAGAAGTTGAAGGGGCAACAGTTGGTCTTAGAATCAAAGGCACAGCCAACAATCCTGATATCACCGTTTTTAATGACGCAGGATTGACTGAGCAACAAGCAATGAATGCGCTGATTACAGGAAGGATTGATGAATCAAGTGACATTCAAACATCAGAACAAACGTTTCGTTCTCGTGTTACCAACAATTTGGCAGCGGCTGGACTTTCTTTGGGATTATCAGGTACACGAAATATTACCAACCAAATCGGTAACGCATTGGGTTTTGAAAGTTTAACCGTGGACGCATCGGGCAATTCAAGTGACACAAATGTAACGGTAACAGGTTATATTACCCCTGATTTGTACTTACGATATGGCGTTGGGGTATTTAATGCTGAATCGTCTTTGTCTATGCGTTATCAGCTTACTCGTCGGGTGTATATAGAAGCGGTGATGGCAGTAGAAAATATGGTGAATGTGATTTATCAGTGGAGATTTTAACTGCAATCAAAATACAAAAAAGCACCAAATATTAATGGTGCTTTTATTTAACTTTAACTATTTATTTAACCAAGATAACCTAATTTATTCGATTTGCTTTACTAAAAGTTTATTTGGTTAAAATTAAACGATTATTGCGAGTAAGACGCAAGCGATATTCTTCCCCTTGATGCTCAATGCGAACTTCCTTGGTCAGTGCAAATAAGTTTTGTGAGTGCAATGTTGGTAAACGATTAGCTTCACGGTTGCTAAAATAACGAGCAATGGTCATAGTCATGGCGATTTTCCTTCTATGGGTGGGTGTTGGGTTTTTTCCCAAGCCACTTTGGCTTAAACTTTGAACTGAATGACAAATTTTTATTTATAAATAAAAATAATTATCATTTGTGTTTATAATAACAAATTTTTTTAAGATTGTAAACATTAATTATAAAAATTGAAAAAATTTATCATCTTTAAGATAAACGGTATATTTATGACGATAAACGGTAAAAAAACAGTCCAAGTTGCCATTGCAGTTCTGGTTTTTGGTGAACAATTATTGTTAGCAACTCGAAAAAGTGGTCAGCATCAAGGTGGAAAATTGGAATTTATTGGCGGCAAAATTGAACCAAATGAAACACCTGTTCAAGCTTTGATGCGTGAAGTATCTGAAGAGATTGGTTTAGAACTTACCAAAAATTCGATGATTAAATTGGGGAGAATTTATCACGACTATCCAGAATTATCCGTATGTTTACATGTGTTTTATATAAATTTAGATAAAAATTTGTATAAAAGATATCGTCATTGCGTCTTAGGAAAGGAAAATCAACCAATTGGTTTTTATAAAAAATCTTGGGCAATTGCCAACTTGGATAAATTTCCATCTGCTAATGGGCGTATTTTGCAGTGGCTTAGCTTGCCAGATGCTATTATTATTAGTTTGCCCTTAAGTGATTTTGTCAATGAACAGCAGTGGTTATTATTTTACTGTGAAAAATTACCTAAAAATGCGTTATTTTACCCACGCTTACAAGCTGATAATAAAAAAGCCATCAAAATTGTGCAAAATTTATTAAAAATTCGTTCAGATTTGAGAGTTGTTCTGCCAATAGAACTTTACAAAAATAAAATCTTTGAAAAGCAGTGCCAAAAAAAGCAAATTTTTGCCTTAAAATTAAACCAAAACCAATTGATGAATTTTTTATCAGATAAAACTTTATCCACTAATTTGCCGACAAATCTACCTTGGCTGGCAAGCTGTCATGATTTAGGCAGTATTGAAAAAGCTAATGAGGTTGCTAAAAATTACCCACTTATCGGAATATTTGTTTCACCTGTTAAACCCACTCAAACCCATCTTGAAAGTCAAGCGCTTGGATTATCAGCTTTTGGCGAGCTTACAAAATATGCAGATATGCCAGTGATTGCTTTGGGTGGTTTAAAAATGAATGATTTAACAAAAATTCGCCAACACGGTGGTTTTTGCGTCAGTGGCATTCGTAATTTTATTTAGATATTTTTAAAAAAAATACCCCCATTTTTACCAATAATTGTGATTGTCAAAGCCCGATTTTTGTTTTAAAATCAAAAAAATTTATTCATATTTATCATCAGGAGTATATAGATGAGCGCCATTTATCAAGATTATCTAAATTCACGTAAAGCCGACGAAAATTTAGCGCTTGAACTGCTTGCTAAACTTGCCAAACTTGCAAGTAATGAAGTAAAACTGTCATTTTTTGGTGATGTGGTTACTTTTGATGTGGCGGATATTTTAGCCAAACATACCAAAGCTGGCGTAAAGGTTGCTGATTCATTAGCTTTAGTGGATGCTTTGGTTGCCAAAGATTTGGCAAATGTAGCAGTTGATTTGGGTCAAGCGGTTAAGAGTTCACAAACAGCCAATGATTTTACCAGTGGCATAGAAACTCCAGCAACGGATGTAGTTTTGTATGGTTTTGGACGTATTGGACGTATTTTGGCGCGTCTATTGATGAGTCGTCCTGCCAGCGATAAAGGTTTGCAGTTGCGAGCAATTGTTGTACGTCCTTCTGATGATGGCGATTTGGCAAAACGAGCCAGTCTTCTTGAACGCGATAGTGTGCATGGCTGGTTTGATGGTAGTGTGCAGGTAGATTCTGATAATAATGGCATCGTTGTTAATGGTCGTTTTATCCAAGTAATTTATGCATTTGACCCAAGCGAAGTGGATTACACAGCTTATGGCATTGACAATGCCATTGTGATTGATAACACTGGTAAATGGAAAGATGAAGCAGGTTTGGGTAAGCATCTACAATCTAAAGGTGTAAAAAAAGTGCTACTGACTGCTCCTGCTAAAGGTGATATCAAGAATGTGGTTTATGGAGTTAACCATGATACCATTGGTAGCGACACCATCGTCTCAGCAGCCAGCTGTACCACCAATGCCATCACACCAACTTTGAAAGTTTTAAATGATGAATATGGTATTATCAATGGTCATATGGAAACAGTTCATGCCTTTACCAATGACCAAAACTTGGTGGATAATCATCATAAGTCTGATAGACGTGGTCGCGCTGCGCCTTTGAATATGGTAATGACTAGCACCGGAGCGGCATCTGCAGTTGGTAAAGCATTGCCGGAATTAAAAGGTAAATTGACAGGCAATGCCATTCGTGTACCTACTCCAAATGTCAGTTTGGCGATTTTAAATCTGAATTTTGAAAAAGAAGTGGGTTCAGCAGATGCGCTCAATGTCTTTATTAAAGCGCAGTCACAAAGCCTAACTTGGCAAGAGCAAATCGATTATTCTGATTCACCAGAGGCGGTATCAACGGATTTCGTTGGCAGTCAAAAGGTAGCAATTTTTGATGCGAAGGCTACCATTGCTAACGATAAACGAGCCACTCTTTATGTTTGGTATGACAATGAAATGGGTTATAGCACTCAGGTTATTCGTGTTGCTGAGGTAATGGCAAATAACGCTTAGTATAGGGGGATTTTATGAAAATGTCCAAATCAACTATTGTTGTTGCAGCGATTTCTTTGATGGCAATGTTGCCCATTGCTGCTAGTGCTGAAACTTGCAAAGTAACTGACCCAACAGGAACGCCATTAAATGTTCGGTCATCGCCCAACGGCAAAGTGATTAGCACATTAAAAAACGGTACAAAAATCCGTCGTGTCGACCATGCAGATGACAACCAAGGCAGATCTTGGGTTTTGGCATACACTGAAAAAACCAATAAGCGCATTGGTTGGGTGTATCGTGAGTTTGTAAGTTGTTATTAGTTCACTAAACTAAAAAAAGACCGCGATTTGCGGTCTTTTTGTGTTAGTTTAGTTTTTGATGTCAAATACTTGTTTTAAATATGCCAAGTAAGTGTTGTTTTCAATCATAACCTTTCCAGGGCTATCTGAAAGTTTGGCGACTGGCTGCCCATTGCACTGAACCAGTTTTAACACAATGTTTAGCTGAGTAAGCCCCATATCGTTGGTGAGATTGGTGCCAATACCAAAATTGGTTTTGATGCGAGTTTTAAAGTATTGATGCAAATCCCACGCTTTTTTGATGGTCAAACCATCACTAAAGGTTAGACTTTTGGTTTTTGGGTCAATTTTTAGGGTTTGATAATGAGCAATTGCCTTATCACCCCATACATAAGGGTCGCCACTATCATGACGCAGCCCATCAAATAATTTGGCAAAATATAAATCAAAATCTCTTAAAAATGCATCCATGCCAACTACATCGGTCAAAGCCACACCTAAATCGCCACGATATTCACGCACCCAAGTTTCCAAAGCTGCTTTTTGTGAATCTCTTAGGCGAACATCTAGAGCTTGGAAGGCTTGCAAAAATTCATGCGCCATCGTACCAATTGGAGTAATCCCCAGTTTTTTGGCAAGATAAACATTACTAGTGCCCCGAAAA
>CAKAQU010000078.1 GCA_916720335.1 uncultured Moraxella sp.
TGGATTTTTTGTCTAAGTTAAAAATCAGTTCAGATTTTAGAGTGTTTTGTGCATCAATATCGGTTAAAAATTTACTAATAAATCGCCCTGTATTATCCCGTAGAGCAAAACGGTCAATGACCACATAGGTATCTAGCGCACAAGGTGTGCCATCAATATTTACAGTTAAAATGTTTGCATTGAGTACACTCAGTCCAAGACTGTCCAAAATACTGACCATTTTGGCAAATAAGTTTTTTCGGTCAGGAATGCAAACAAATAATTGCATAGCGTCCAATGCTAAATCACTGTGTTCTTGCAAACTGACGAAGGGTAGGTTGTTTTGATGAGTTAAAATTTCGTGTGTTTGCCAAGCAATATCTGTGTGTTTTTGACTTAAAAAATAAGCTTCGCCAAAATATTCCCATAAATTATCAATTGCATCATCAGAAAACTCAAGCAAAGCTTTTGCTTTTTTTTGACGACTTTGTAGTAAGCGATGTTTGTCAATAATTGCCTCACCCAAAGTTAAGACTTGATGAGTGCTTAGGTAAAGCCGTTTTAATAAAGCTGCTCGCCAGCTATTCCAAAGCTGACTGTTGGTCGCATTCATATCAGCAACAGTTAAAACATAGAGGTGGTTTAGGCGAGTAACCGAACCAACCAGTTTGGCAAATTTTTTAATCACTTCAGGGTCGTAAATATCCTGTTTTTGAGCAGTAAGCGACATGGTTAAATGCTCACGTACCAGCCAAGCTGCAAAGTCAGCATCGTGCTTACTCATATGATGACTAAGGCAAAATTCATACACATCTTTTGCACCAAGCTCGCTATGGTCACCACCACGACCTTTGGCAATGTCATGAAAAATCGCGCTGATGGTTAAAATATCTTTGCGGTGAATGTGCTGATAAATCTCATCCACCAAATCAAACGCTTGTTTTTGAGTGTCATTTAAATGATTTAAAGTTTGTAATATGTAAACCAATAATAAGGTATGCTCATCAACTGTATAGCGATGAAATAAATCATACTGCATCAATCCTATGATGGGTTCAAATAAAGGCAAATAATTACTTAAAACGCCATAACGTTTCATCAATCGCAATCTTTCAAATAGAGCGTTATTTTCTTGTAGGTTTGCTAAAAACAGTTGTTGGTGAATGGGATTTTTGCGGTAATCATCATCAATTAAGTCTTTTGCTTGATATAAAGATTGTAAGGCTTTTGCGGTGAGTTTTGCAGTATTTTTTTGACCCATGACCAAAAAAATTTTTAATAAATTTTCAGGTTTTTGAGTGAAAACATCAGGGTGATTGATATCAATAGCAGTAGTTGAAGTTGAAATGTTTGGTGAATTATTTATCCAAATCTGACTAAAATCATCATCTATTTTTTTGCAATCAAACTCAAATAAAATAAAACTTTCATAAAAATAATTACATAATAATTCTGATAAACTAGCAATCGTCATCGCGTGCCGATAGTACTGCTTCATCAATTGCTCAGCAGGCGTGTTGCCATCACCAAAAAATCCCATTAATGGAGCAATGTGTTTTTGTTCACCAAAGGTCAATTGGTCTTCATAACGACCCGTTAGTGCGTGTAAATGATGGCGAATGCACCAAAGATAGTGTTTGGCTTTTTTAAGATTGTCTAGCTGATTTTGATTGATAAAATTATTTTTGACTAAATCACTCAAATCATCAACATCATCAAAATACAGTTTGCCAAGCCACCCTAAAACATGTAAATCACGAAGTCCGCCAACGGTGTTTTTGATGTGGGGCTGAAGATTATATTCGGTGGCGTGATGTGCTTGATGCCGTTTTTGAATTTCCATCATTTTAACGTGATAAAAATCGCTTACTGTCCATGATTTTTTAACAATTGTTATGGGGTTGTCTTTTAAAATTTCATCACCTGCAATAAAACGACTTTCCAGTAGGGCAGTAGCGATGGTGTGGTCGGTAATAGCATCAAGGGTTTGGTCGTAGGTGCGAACTGATAAGGCTGGGGTGATACCAATGTCCCATAAAGCAGTATGAAATTGAGCAATCGCTTTGGAATGTTTTTTGGTAGCTTCCCCAAAAATTAAAATATCCACATCAGAATGGGGAAATAATTCACTTCTGCCATAACCGCCAACAGCAAATAGTGCAATATCATGATTGATATCGGTAAAAAAATGCTCAAATAAAGTATTTAAAATTTTATCCATGATGTGTGTGCGAGCAATGAGAATGTTTTGGATAACGTTAGAACCTTGTTGCTCTAAAGTAAATAATGTTTCATGTAAAATTTGATTGACAGTTTTTAGATAATCTTTGAAGATTAAATAGTTATTATCTGTAAAATCAGGGAAATTGGGCAGGTTAATGATTGAATTATCCATTTTATCGTCTTTGGTAATTTGGATTAAAAAAAAAGAGTGCCAAACAGCACTCTATTTATGGTTTATTGTTTAACCCAGCTTAAATCTTCATCTGGTCGAGCCGTGGTTACAATGCAGCCGTTATCAGTAACAATCAGCGTATGTTCCCATTGAGCAGAAAGTTTACGGTCTTTGGTGATGGCTGTCCAACCGTCTTTCATAATTTTGGTTTGCCATACGCCTTGATTAATCATGGGTTCAATGGTGAATGCCATACCTGTTTTAAGCTCAATGCCTGTACCTTGTTTACCGTAATGTAAAACTTGAGGTTCGCAGTGAAATTCTTTACCAATGCCATGACCACAAAATTCACGAACAATACTAAAGCGTTCAGGCTCTACCACTTTTTGGATAGCTGCTCCGATATCGCCAAGCCGAGCACCATTTTTAACCACACTCATGCCAGCATACAGAGCTTTTTGGGCAGTATCACAAATGCGTTTTGCCATAACTGAACCTTCGCCAATAATCCACATAGCTGATGTATCGCCGTAATAACCATCTTTAATCACAGTAACATCAATATTGATGATAAACCGTCTTTTAAAATGCGCTGATGGTCGGGCATGCCATGGCAAACGACATGATTTATCGATGTGCATAAAGTAAAAGGATAGCCTTTGTAATTTAGACAAGCAGGGATGGCATGCTGAACTTCAGTAATGTGTTTATATGCTAAATCGTCTAGAAAACCTGTGCTAATACCAGCTTTTACATAAGGGTCTAAAACTTGTAGAACTTCAGCAGCAAGCTGACCTGCAATTTTCATTTTGGTAATTTCATCATTGGTTAAAATAGGAATGCTCATTACAATTTGCCTTAGTTTATTTATTTAAAATTTATTAAAATCAATCTGTGGTATTAAATCAAATCATGATTAAATTATCTTTTGTTTAATTGGACTACTCATTAAACTGTGTTAAGTCTGGTGATTGTGAGAAACGGATATTTTAATAATCATTGATGTGATTTTCAGATTCATCAGATTGATAAGTTTTTGATGAATCTACTGAAGAATCGGATTCAAACAATGGTCTTTGGCTTGGGTTTTTTTCAGCAAGGTATAATGCTCCTTTTTGACCACAAGCAGACAAAACAGATAAAAGTGCCAGTAAAGAAAAAATTTTTAACATTATGGGTCATCTAAAATCAAAAATAAATGGGTTATTATAACATAAAGCCTGATGAAGTTTTGATTTACACTAAAGAGTTTTTAAATGCTGTTATTGTGTTATTTTAATTATGTTTGTTATAATGACGAATATTTTGGGTAACAGGGTCGCTTATCAAAAGCGATTCTTTTTAGCAAATGTTCTCACCTTTTTAGTTGTAAAGGAATTGTCATGTCACTAACCAATCCAACCTTAGTATTAAACTGTGGTTCTTCTTCTATCAAATATGCTTTGATTAGTCAAGATGGAAGCACTCGCATTGAAGGACTTGCTGAAGCGCTTGGCAACGCAGATGCTCGCATTAAACACAAACATCTAGACGGTAGCAAAGAAGAAATCAGCATACCTGGTGCAACTCATCAGCTGGCTTTGCAAAAAATTCTTGCCTTAATTGAGCAATATCATCCCGTGGCAGTTGGTCATCGCGTGGTGCATGGTGGTCGTGAGTTTTCATCAGCGGTGCGTATCAATGAGCATGTATTGAGTGAAATCAAACGTTTGTCCATCCTTGCTCCATTACACAATCCTGCTAATGCAGCTGGTGTAGAAGCGGTATTGGCAATTTATCCAAACTTACCTCAAGTAGCGGTATTTGATACAGCGTTTCATCAAACCATGCCCGAAGTAGCGTTCCGCTACGCCATTCCAAAATCATTGTATGAAGAACACAGCATTCGTCGTTATGGTTTTCATGGTACATCACACCACTACGTTTCCCATCGCGCTAGTGAATTGACTAATAAAGAAGGAAAACACGGCTGGCTTGTAGCGCATCTAGGTAATGGTTGTTCAGCAACTGCTGTTTATGATGGTAAAAGTTTAGATACCAGTATGGGTTTGACACCACTTGAAGGCTTGATGATGGGTACTCGCAGCGGAGATGTTGACCCAAGTTTGCACATTCATTTGCATCGTGTTATGGGATTGTCTATTGAAGAAGTGGATACATTGCTCAATAAAAAAAGTGGACTTTTGGGTGTATCTGGATTGTCTAATGACATGCGCACCATTGAACAAGCCGCTAAAGAAGGCAACAAAGATGCAATTTTAGCACTTGAAATGTTTGCTTACCGTGTTGCTAAATATTTGGCGGGTTTAAGCTGCGCACTGCCTGAATTTACTGGTATTGTCTTTACAGGCGGTATCGGTGAAAACGGCAGTGATATGCGTGCTAAGATTGTGGCAAATTTACGTCATTTTGGTTTTGATGTGGATAATGCTAAAAACGCTGAACTGATTCGTGGCGCTGAAGGTGCTTTCCACACCGAAAATTCACAACGTCAATTGTGGGTCATTCCAACTGATGAAGAATTCCAAATCATGACAGATACTTTGGAAGTATTGGGTTTGTAATTTTACAGTATTTTGGTAAAAGTCAGATTTGTCTGGTCTGACTTTTGATTTAATTTTGAATAAGAGCGATACCATGAAAACTTTATTATTAATTCCTACCACTCCAAAAATTGCTCTAGGCGCGGTTGCTAAAAATTTAAGCAATGAAATTGACGCAAGTTTGCTAAATCCTTTTGCAGGTCATGGCGATGAACAGCTTCGCCAAGCAATTAGTAATGGTCAACTTGATGAGCTTTTAGAGCGAATTGTGGCTAATCAGGTCGATGATTTAACGGTGGTGCGTGGCGTTGTCGCAACTGACAAAACTCCTTATGCAAGTCATGTTAATAAAGCGTTGGCAAACGCATTGGATGCCGATGTTATTTTTGTGACAGATAACATTGATGATTTGGCGGTGTATGCAGCTGAATTTGGTGGAGCAAAAGGCGAGCGCGTTTTTGGAGTGATTGTTTCTTGTGCATCCGCCGAAAACTGCCCAGTTCCTGCACCATTTACTGAGATTGCCAGCACTACCGAAGACGGTGATTTGCGTCACGTCAATAAAGAAGTGCTAAGCGCTTATTTATCAAATTCTAGACAGAAAAAATTATCGCCTTTTGCATTTCGTAATCAAGTTGTTAAAACTGCCCAATCTGCCAAAAAACGTATTGTATTGCCTGAAGGTAATGAACCACGTACAGTAGAAGCAGCAGCCATTTGTCAAAGTCGTGGCATTGCTCAATGCGTGCTGCTTGGCAATAAAGAAGAGATTATTCAAGTTGCCAAAAATCGTGGTGTAACTTTGCCTGAAAGCATTGAAATTATTGAACCTGCAAGCATTGCTGATCAGTATGTGACGCCAATGGTTGAGCGTCGTAAAGGCAAAATTGATGAAGAAGGTGCTAAAAAAGCCCTAACTGATACGGTTGTATTGGGAACTATGATGCTGCATATGGGCGATGTAGATGGTTTGGTATCGGGTGCGGTACATACAACCGCTGATACTATTCGTCCAGCATTTCAGTTGATTAAGACCGCTCCAGAATATTCTTTGGTGTCTAGTGTATTCTTTATGCTACTTCCTGAACAAGTGGTTGTTTATGGCGACTGTGCGGTCAATCCAAACCCAACCGCAGAACAGCTTGCTGAAATTGCCATTCAGTCTGCTCACAGTGCTAAAGCATTTGGTATTGATCCAAAAGTTGCTATGATTAGCTACTCAACTATGAATTCAGGCTCTGGTGAAGATGTAGAAACAGTAAAAAATGCTGTTGCACTGATTCGCGAAAAAGCGCCTGAGCTTAAGGTTGATGGACCTCTTCAGTTTGATGCGGCAAGTGTACCAAGCGTCGGTAAACAAAAGGCTCCAAATTCATCAGTGGCAGGTGAAGCCAATGTATTTATTTTCCCTGATTTAAATACAGGCAATACAACCTACAAAGCAGTTCAACGTAATGCGGGCGTTATTAGCGTAGGACCTATGCTTCAAGGTTTAAATAAACCTGTTAATGACTTGTCTCGAGGCTGTTTGGTGGACGACATTGTTTATACCATTGCCTTGACTGCAATTCAGGCAATTAACGATAATGCTTAAACTCTTAATAGTTTGCTAAATGGTTGATTTGCAATGAGCCAGTATGATTCTGGCTCATTTTTGTAACTTTTGTAAAAATACAATCAATACCGCAAACAATACTTAAAAATGCTTAAAACTTTTTACCCAATTATAACAAATTACTGGCGAAAATTTCTTGAACTTTGACACACAATCGGCACATAATAAGTCGAATCAATTTAATATCTATTATTAAATCAGCAATTAGCTGATGGCACGGGGGTTTATCATGGCAAGATTGGCTAAATTACATCGCTCAAGAAACAATCGTTTGGTTGCAGGCGTGCTTGGCGGTATTGCAGAGTATGTTGGCTGGTCACCAACCAATGTGCGAATCTTATTTTGGGTAATTATTATTTTAAGTGCGTTTGTTACCTTGCCAATGGCAATGGTAGCTTATGGAATTATGTGGGTGCTGATGCCAGATGCGACGCAAAATTCTTATATTAATTGCCAAAATACTGGACGGTTAGAAAATTGATGCTGTGCTGTTCTACTTGTTTGGCGGTCAGATAAATTTAACCACATTGACCAGTTGTAAAGCCACTTTCTAGCATTGTGGCTTTTTTGCATTGAGGTTTTAAGTTTTGCGGTGGTTTATGATAGAATAACCAAAAATTTTTGGGTATTCATTTATGACAGCAAAAACTTTAACATTTCAAGAAATAATCTTAATCCTACAAAACTATTGGGCAAATCGTGGCTGTGTGATTTTACAGCCTTATGATATGGAAGTTGGAGCGGGAACCTTTCACACCGCAACTTTTTTAAGAGCTTTAACACCAGAAAAATGGAATGCTGCTTATGTTCAGCCATCTCGCCGACCTACTGACGGGCGTTATGGTGAAAACCCAAATCGCTTACAACATTATTATCAATTTCAAGTAGTACTAAAACCCAATCCACCCGATATTCAAGAGCTTTATTTGGGCTCATTGCAAGCCTTGGGTATTGATACATTGACTCACGATGTACGTTTTGTCGAAGACAACTGGGAATCACCAACATTGGGAGCTTGGGGGCTTGGCTGGGAGGTGTGGCTAAATGGCATGGAAGTTACTCAGTTTACCTATTTTCAGCAAGTTGGTGGCATTGAATGTTTTCCTGTAACAGGCGAGATTACCTATGGACTTGAGCGTTTGGCGATGTACA
>CAKAQU010000079.1 GCA_916720335.1 uncultured Moraxella sp.
GGTTTGGGACCAGAGGGTCGGGGGTTCGAATCCCTCCACTCCGACCATATTTGTCAAGCCTTTACCTATTAGGCTTTTTTTATTAGGTTGCTGACATCAACTACTAGAGCGCCTGTAGCTCAGTTGGATAGAGCATCCGCCTTCTAAGCGGGTGGTCGCAGGTTCGAATCCTGCCAGGCGCGCCATTTGCCTGAAGCAATCATAAAATCTTTATGGCGGTTGTAGCTCAGTTGGTAGAGCCCCGGGTTGTGATCTCGGTTGTCGTGGGTTCGAGCCCCATCAATCGCCCCATATTCAAAAACTTCCAATTTTAATAAAATTGGAAGTTTTTTGTTTATATACTTTTCTCTTGAATTTCCCATAAGATTATGCCATGATAGTAGTGATAATGGTTATTACATAACAGTTTAATCATACACTCTTAGGAAACTGCTTATGGCTACCCTCTCTCTTTCTCAAACCAATCATCATTTTGATAATTTGGTTTTTGATGATGCAATTGCTCAAACATTATTAATCCCTTTGTATGGGCGCGCTGTAGAAAGCCGTCAAAAAAATCCTATTATTACCGACTCTTATGCCTGTCAACTCAGCGATTATTTTATTAAAAATGGTCAAAAATTAAGCCAGTTTGGCGATAGACGAAATACCGTTGGCTGTGCAATTCGCGCCAAACATTTTGACAAACAAGCCTTGAACTTTATTCAGCAGTCCATTCAAACCAATCAAAAAGTCCCCATTGTTGTTAATGTTGGCGCAGGACTTGATGCGCGCTGCCAAAGACTTATGGATGCAGATAAGAAAACGGCAAAACAGGCATTGTTTTATAGTGTAGATTTACCCGAGGTTCTAAATTTTCGTAAAAAATTACTGCCAGTGTGTGATAATGAAATTTTACTGACAGGTTCTATTTTAAAAACTGATTGGCTAGATACATTGCTATTATCTGATTCTAACGCCCGTTTTATTTTTATTATTGAAGGGGTTTTGATGTACTTTGATGAAGCGGATAATCGGCGGTTTTTGCAAAATCTAGCCAATCGTTTTTCTGACTCAGACGTTCATTTTGATATATCTAGCACATTAATTTCTCAACGTTCTGATAAACACATTGCTGTCAAACACGCTAAAGCGCGCTTTAAGTTTGGCATAGATAATCCACTTACCCTACAATCTTGGCATCAAAAAATTAAACTGATTCACACCTACTATTATGGTGATTTTCCAGAAATTAAAGCAATTGGCGCAGTATGGTCAAAATTAATGCGCTACATTCCACTATTTAGACATTCTTTTAAAATGTTGCATTATCATATTTTGGATTAATATCAATCAATTATTTTATCAATGGGAGTTTATTATGTATCAAAACGTTCTACTTGTTACTGATTTAAATGACGACACTGATTTGGTTGCTGCTAAGGCCAAATGGGTATTGCAAATATCGCCAAATATACAACTATCAGTATTGCACATTGTAGAAGAAACCATGCTTGGTTTTGGCTATGAACTTATCCCTGCTTCAGCATTACATGAAGAAATTGATGAAGAGCGCTGTCAAACAGCGCGTACCCGTTTAGCTCAAGTGCTTGAAAGAAATGACCTACAAGCCCACGACGCTAAAATCAAAACCGCCATTTCTGGTCGTCGTGGCATTATTGATTATGTCAATAACAATGCCATTGACTTGGTTATTATTGGCAGACACAAACGTACAGGGCTTTCAGCTTGGCTTGAAGGTTCAACCGCCGATAGCATTTTACCCAACCTAAACAGTGATGTTTTGGTAGTGCAGCTAACCAGCAATAAATAATTTTTAAATTCAATACATTATTAATAAACAAATAAAACCACTTATTTTATAAGCGGTTTTATTTTTTGATGCTACATGCATAAATTATTTTTTAAATTATTTTTTACAAACAGTAGCGATTAATTTATTTGCAGCTTCATCATTGCTTTCTTGAGCATTTTTTAACTCATCTTCAGAAAATGCTTTATAATCGGGATATTCAAACTCTTCAGCTTCTAATTTTTCACCTTTAGCATCAAATAAACTAACCGCCACAGGTGCTGATAATTTATACTGACAATCAACAATCATCTGCTGACGCACCAAAGCTGTATTATCTTCAGGAATTGGTTTTTGGGTCATTTCCACCACAACTGCAATCAAACCATCATCGGACTGTTTCACACTGTCTGGAATGTAGTAGGTTTTACGTTCATCTTCTGGTTGATCAAGCAGTAACTTGCGTTCACCTTCTATATCATCAGACTGTTTTTCTACTTGGTTTTTATCCGCTTTAGCAGCGTTGACCATTTGCTGATTATCTGTTTGTTCAGCTTTTTTTGATGTTGATTGTTCGGCTGTTTTTGGTGCTGGAACTGCTGCATTTTTATCATCATTTTGACACGCAGTCAATAAACAAACACTAAGAAGCCCAACACCAAGATATTTAAAAACCATCATATTTTTCCTCAAGATGCAAAAACCTAAATTGATTATAGCTAACAATTATTTTAAATAAGTATACTTTATGTTATCAAATCATAAAATGATTCAAAAAAAGAATAGCAATCAATTTAGGTACTATTTAGATCAATCAGCCAAAAATCTTTGAGATGCTTACTGCAAAGACCTGCAATGTTGCAGTATTAATCACGTCCACAAAAAACGCTCCCACCATTGGCACGACCAAAAATGCCTTATGTGATGGCAGATAACGGTCAGTAATTGCTTGCATATTGGCAATTGCTGTTGGGGTTGCCCCAAGCCCAAAACCGCAATGTCCAGCCGCCAAAACTGCGGCATCATAATCTTTACCCATAATGTAAAAGGTTACAAAATACGCATACAAAATCATAGCAACAGTTTGGGTGAGCAAAATAATCAGCATAGGACCTGCCAAATCGGTCAATTCCCACAGTTTTAATGACAAAAGTGCCATTGCCAAAAATAAACTTAACGATGCGTTACCAAATACATCAATGGCTCTGTCAAACATATCAAAATTAAAAATTTTGGTTAAAACATTGCGTAAAATCACCCCGCCTGCCAAAGCCCAAACAAAGGTTGGTAATTCAAACCAAGTGTCTTTTGCAATATCAGTCATGACACTTGAAAACACAAGACAAGCAGCAAACATCGCCAATGTTTCAATCGTTGACGATGCGGTAATTAAACGAATGTTGTCAGGTTTTTCAAAAATTTCTTTGTTAGCATCTTCACTTTGGGTATGTTTAGTGCTATATAATGACTGTTCATCGGTCAATTTTTCCAAATCCGTGCGGTTCTCATTCGCTAAATTTGGTTTGATGCCTAATTTTTTAATTAAATGTTTTGCTACAGGACCGCCAATCAACCCGCCTGCCACAAGTCCATAAGTTGCTGCCGCGATACCAATGGTGGTTGCTCCTGTAACATTATATTTATTTTCTAAAATTGCGCCCCATGCCGCCGCTGTACCATGTCCACCCGTTAAAGCAACCGAACCTGCTACTAGTCCCATTTGCGGGTCAAGACCAGTTACCTTTGCCATAACAACGCCAACAATATTTTGGAAAAAGATAAATACTGAAACCACAATAGTAAAGATAAATAATGGTTTACCGCCTGCTTTTAAACGGCTAAAATCAGCACTCAAACCAATGGAAGTAAAGAACATCAACATACACGCGGTTTGCAATTCTTTGGTGATATTAAACGTAATAATACCAGCTGCATTTAATCCATAAACCAGCGCTGCCGCCACAAGACCACCAGCGACAGGTTCGGGAATATTAAAATCTTCTAAAAACTTAATGCGTTTGACCAAAAAACGACCTAAAAGCAGTACAAGCGTTGCCAAAATCAACGTATAATAGCCATTGAGTGTAACAGTATGCACTATTATCTCCTGTTATTAAATAAATATTACAAAACCCAATCAAAACACTTTAAATAAAAATGATTATCATTTAAAATAAAATACTTAATTTATTGTAACAGATGATTAATTTTTTGTAAAATAAAAGATATTTATTAAGAAAAGCGATAAATTTTCATTATAAATTAAATAAATAATTGTTTATCTGCAATATTTTTCGAATTAAATTTTATTTTATTTTTAAAATAGGCGTATAATAATTTTTTTTATCAAAGGAAACCATTATGTTTTTTGCCAGCTTTGATGTTGATAAATTAACCATAAAAGATGCGCGCACCATTATTGAAAATATCGCTGACCACAATCAAATTCAACAGTTATTAAGCGATAAAGAAAGAAATAAACTTGAAGAAATTGCCAGTCCCATTTTTACGCTTGGAAAATCCGAGCAACAAATTTATCAAGCTTTAAAAGACTTTTTTGAAAATTTTTCTGTAACAGTGCCGACCGGAGAAACTTATCGGTTTTATCATGATGAAGCAGTGAATAAAATGTATTTTGCTGATGATGCAGGTTATGTGGAAGCTCAAAAATTTGCTCGTCAAAAACAATCCCTTGAAAAAGAATAATCGTTTTAAAGATCACAGTTATCATTTATGCTCGCTAAATTTTTATCAAATCACATTCCTGCATTTCATGCGTTAAATCTGCAAGTTATTTTACAAAACCTTGATGAAGTAAGGATTTTGGCACCCTACCAAGAAAATCATAATCATCATCAAAGTATCTTTGGGGGCAGTCAAGCATTGGTGGCAACTTTATCTGCTTGGTCGTGGGTGCATTTAAACTTTCCAAAAAGTCAAGGTAATATTGTAATTGCAACCAGTCAAATCAAATACATTCGCCCTGCCAAATCTGATATTATTGCCATTACTAAAAATCCAGATACTGATGCATTGCATCATGCAAAAACCATTTTAGATAAAAAAGGTAAAAGCAAAATCACCTTAACTTGTCAATTATTTTGCAGCGATGAATTGGTTAGTGAATTTATTGGAGTATTTGTTATTTTTAATCACAATTAATTATTTTATTTATTAATCCTAATATTTTTTATATTATTAAATTAAATTTAAGCACATTTAAATCGTATTTTTATTGTATAAATTTTTTATTTTATTGAAATAAACAAATAATCAATAAATTTTTGATTTGGTGGTAAAATTTACTAAATTATGATAAATTAAATCATTTTTTTATTTCAGGCATTTTTATTTAAGAGCAGGATTATGACTCGCATTGAACGCAATTTTGATACTTTAAAACAACATGGCAAAAAAGCTCTTATCCCTTATATCATGGCAGGCGACCCCAATCCAGAAGTGACTGTGGATTTGATGCACAAATTGGTTATCCATGGTGCTGACATGATTGAAATTGGTTTACCATTTTCTGACCCTATGGCGGATGGCAAAACCATTGCGTCAGCGGGAGAACGTGCTTTGATGGGTGGCACCAGCACTAAAAAAGCCATTGAAATGGTTGCCAAATTTCGACAAACCAATCAAAAAACCCCTGTTTTATTAATGGGTTATCTCAATCCAATGGAAATTATTGGTGCGGATGAATTTGTTCAATTGTGCAGTCAGGCAGGTGTTGATGGCTTACTGCTAGTGGATTTACCCCCAAATGAAACCAGCGCGCATTTTAGTCAAATACTAAAAAATTACGCAATGAATCAAATTTTTCTGCTCGCCCCCACCACCGAAGAAGAACGTCAAAAAACCGTTCTAGAACAAGGTTCAGGCTTTATCTATTACGTATCCTTAAAAGGCGTAACAGGCTCAAAAGCGCTTGATACCGCTGATGTCAGTAAACACGTTGAGCAAATTAAAACAAAAACTGATTTGCCTATTTGCGTGGGTTTTGGAATTCGTGATGGTGCTTCTGCTAAAGCCATTGCAGGTTCTGCCGATGGTGTAATTGTTGGCAGTGAGCTTGTACGCCATTTTGAAAAAGTTGGCGATGATGCAGATAAAATTACTCAAGCAATTGAGCAAATTTTATCCAAAATGGACGAATTACGTCAAGCTATTGATGAATTGTCAAGTTAAAGTAGACTGATAATGTAAGCTCATATCAAACATGAAAAAACTTTTGCTAAATAAATAAAACGATTGTAAACTATATTAGTTTTGTCAATTTTCTTTAGGAATTTTTTATGACTGGTGAAACTCAGGTTTCCAAGCCAACTGTTTGGCTGTATCGCTCTATACCTTCCATCAAACAAGACCGCATACCAACACCATCGGCGGTAGAAACTGAACCTTCAACAGAATGTCCCAACTGTCATTCTTTAACCACTAACACATCCTTAATTTTTAATCAGTACGTTTGCCCTGACTGCGACCATCATCTGACTATGTCAGCACGTAAACGTTTGGAATGGTTTTTTGATAATATCGATGAAGAGCTTGGACAAGAGTTTACTGCGGGTAATCCTTTAAATTTTGTAGATTCTAAACCCTACCCTGAACGCATGACCAGCGCCCAAAAAAGCACGGGTGAATCAGAAGCCTTGATTGTTATGTCAGGCAAAATTAAAAATTTAGAATTGATTGCTTGTGCTTTTGATTTTAAATTTATGGGCGGCTCCATGGGTTCAGTGGTTGGCGACCGCTTTGTGCAAGCTGGCGAAAAAGCCCTTAAAGAAAAAAAGCCACTCGTGTGCTTTGCCGCATCAGGTGGTGCTAGAATGCAAGAAGGTTTATTGTCTTTGATGCAAATGGCGCGTACATCAGCCATCATTGAAAAACTTCGCTTAGCAGGTGTGCCTTATTTGGTAATATTAACCAACCCTGTGTATGGCGGCGTAACAGCAAGTCTTGCCATGCTTGGCGACATACATATCGCTGAACCACGCGCTATGATTGGTTTTGCTGGTAAACGTGTTATTGAACAAACGGTGCGTGAAGTACTTGATGAGCCATTTCAGCGGGCTGAGTTTTTATTAGATAAAGGCACTGTTGATATGGTTGTGCATCGTCATCAGCTTATCAGTACCGTTTACCGAGTTTTGGCAAAATTAACCAAACTGCCTAATATTGATTGATTTTAACCTTTATTATTTTATCCAAGATATATTTTTTGATAACCGCGCTGTTTGTTTAGTGCGGTTTTTGGATTGTTTTTATGAGTACATCAGTTTATCAAAATACAATAAACGCTTCTGATTTAAAGAACGTCAGCGACTGGCTTAATTACATGGGTAGCATTCATGTTTCAGCTATTGATATGGGACTTGAACGGGTGTTACCCATTGCCAATCAATTACAACTTTTTGAATTTAATGAAAAAAAACCTTATATTTTTACCGTTGCTGGCACTAATGGCAAAGGTTCGACTACATCAGCCATTGCCAATATTTGCCAACAAGCAGGATTAAAAACTGCGCTTTATCAGTCGCCACATCTTATTTCTTTTAATGAACGCATTCAAATTAATGGGCAAATCATTGATGACGATAGTTTAATCTCTGCTTTTTCTGCTGTAGAAGCGGCTCGAGTTTCTTGCCAATTAACCTTATCATTTTTTGAGATGACGACACTGGCGGCGTTTTATATTTTTCAAAAACAAAATTGTGATGTTTGGGTGCTTGAAATTGGACTCGGTGGGCGGCTTGATGTTGTCAATATTTTTGATGCTGATTTGTGTGTTATTACCAATGTTGGTATTGACCACACCGATTGGCTTGGT
>CAKAQU010000080.1 GCA_916720335.1 uncultured Moraxella sp.
TTTGTCGGGATGCGTTGGGGATGGCCGGCTTAATAAATGGAATAACCCTCTTTGGACTTGGTGCAGCTTGAATAGCTTTTCCATTCCAATTTAACATCAATTTTGCAATGCTTGTGCAAACTTGTGTAATCAGCAAAAATAACTAATATATCTTTATTTATGCAAAACATTTTTTTATATTAGACCTCTTGCGAAAATATTCATCCCATCGCATTAACCAGTCCTGCAATCAGATTTACCCTTAACCCGAACCGTTTCCGCCTGTTGCGGTAAGGCAGCGACAAGATTTTGAATATCTTCAGTTTCCTATTGATGTGCTCGATGACGGTTCTGAGTTTGCCTAACCACCTGTTCGCCTCTTTATCCTGTTTGTTCAGCGGATGATGTTTGGATTTCTTTTTCGGGGTCTGTAATCCGGTTTTAGCCAATCCTTGATAACCCTTATCCGCAATGACTATTTTGTAGGGATAAAGCTCTGCAAGGTGCCTCCTAGCTAAACGCATATCATGCTGAGCACCCATCCCCGTCCGGATGCTGATGATTTTTTCAGTTTCTCTGCCGTATATGACCTGGATTTTAACCGTGTGCCGCTTTTTCTTGCCGCTGTAATACTGCCGCTGTTTTTTTGGGACGTTCAATCGGGCTTTCGGTAACGTCAATGATGACCGTTTGATCGCCCGGATTCTTGTGTTTTGGCAGGGAAAAGCGTTTGCAACGGATGAGGGCGTCCTCGGTTTTACGGATGGTGCGGCAGACATTACTTTCGGAAAGGCCGTAGATGGCGGCCAATTCGAGTTGGGTATGGTAATGGCGCAGATAACTTAGGGTAAGCAGCAGTTGGTCTGCCAAACCGAGCGTATGCGGCCTGCCCGACTTGACCTTCCGGCTTTCTGCTTCTGTGGTGACTTGCAGCATTTCGTGAAAAAGGACGGGCGTTACACCTGTGAGCCGTTTGAATTCCCTGTCGCTTCTTTGGATTAGGTTTTCGTATTTCATTTGGAAATTGTAAATCTTCAGGATACTTTCGCAAGAGGTCTAATTTAAAAAAATTATAATCCTAAAAACTTAAAAAACTCATCATCGCGAAAATCGCCTTCAAAAAGCACACCATCTTCTCTAAAAATTGCAGGCGTTGCCATAATAGCAAGTGCTTGAGCGGTTTTTTGATTTTGTGCCAGGGGGTTGTGAGTGGTTTTACAGTGGGTGTTTTTAATGGTATTAGAATTTTTCATAGCAGAATCTAATAACATTTGACGTTTTTTGTTGTCAGTCTCACACCAAATCTGTCTCATAATTTCAGGCGATTCGTCATAGACAGGATAACCAATCACAAAAACACTAATGCCTTTTTGGTTGTATTTTTTAATGTCTTTATGAAATAACCTACAATAAGGACAATGAACATCTGTTGCAATATAAACAACTGCTTTTTGGTTGTCAGCTGGATAAGCAATCAGTGATTTTTTATCTAAACTTGCCAAAACATGATTATTTTTTGACCATTCAAATTCTGAGTCAATTTCTGAAAATTCACCATTTTTAATGCTGGAAATATCACCATTAATAAAATAACGTCCATCTGCACTGATTAAAAATGGAGTTCCACCTTGTCCTGATACACCCCATAAGATGCCGTGTATATTGGTATGAAAAAACATACTGTCTGCAGTCATGTTTTTTAAGTTTTTGGTGTTGGCAAGCAGTAAATTTTTGTATTCCCCAGTGATAGGTGTACCTGCTGGTTGTTTGGTTTGTAAAGATTTTTGAATCAAAACGGCAGGACTTGGATTGTTTTCAGGATGACCTTGAATCAAATAATCCCCTTTTGGCGTGATTAATAATGGCATTGGACCGTCTTTGATTTCAACCAATAACAAATCACCAATGCCACTTGGACGAATATTTTGAATGGTTGCTTGTAAACCTGCTTGATACAATGTGTTTTGTATGTGATTTTTGGTGTCGTTACTGGTGTTTGCAAAACTTGTTATAGATAACGCAGCACTTAAAACAATGCTAAAAATAAGTTTATTCATAGTGTGTTTGATTAAAATTGTTTGATTTCATCAGTGGTTAAAAAACGGCATTCACCGATTTCAAGCCCATCCAAAGTAATATTGCCAATGCTAGCACGATGTAGTTTCGTTACTTTATTGCCAAAATAAGCCATCATGCGTTTAACCTGATGATATTTGCCCTCGGTTAAAATCAATGTGGCGTGTGTCTGGTCATGAAAACTAAGTTCGGCAGGGCGAGTTTTTTCGCGTTCGCCTTCTAATAAAATGCCTTTGCTAATTTCTTTAATTGCATAAGACTGTGCGTCAATATCCATAGGTTCAGCTAAGGTGATTTCATAATGTTTTGGCTGGTGACGTTTTGGGCTGGTTACTTTGTGTAGCCATTGCCCATCATCTGACAACAATAAAGCCCCAGTAGTATCCACATCCAATCGCCCCGCAATTCGCAGTGTATTAATTTCAGGTAGGGCAATCAGTTCAGTAACTATGGGATATTCTTTAGGTTTTAGTGTGCATTCAAAACCATCAGGCTTATATAATAGTAAATAGCGATTGCCTTCAGCAACGGATAGTTCTTCACCCGCCCATAAAACCTCATCATCAGGATGAATGTGTATGCTACCATCTTTGACGATTTGGTCGTTTACACTAATTTCGCCGCTGTGCAATACTTTTTTGGCATCTTTACGAGATAACTCAGTGGCTTTGCTTAAAAATTTATCTAATCGCATATATTATCAAATGATTCATTAAAAAGTTTGGAAAATAGGCGGTTTAGTTTATCATAGATAATTTATTTTAGCAGTTTTTATCCATTGTATGACTTACCAAACATTATCGCAGCCGTGTACCGCTGTTTATGAAATTAAAAAATCTAAATTTCTAGCATTTGCTTATCCAATCTCAGATAAAGAAGAGATTATGTTCCACGTGAAACAATTAAGACAGCTTTATCCTGATGCTCGTCATCATTGTTTGGCTTATATCCTAGGCGACCCAAACAATACCATTCATGCAGGTTTTGATGATGATGGTGAACCAAATGGCACAGCGGGTCGCCCAATGCTGAACGTATTACAACATAAAACCATTGGTAATGTGCTTGTCGTGGTAGTGCGTTATTTTGGAGGAATTAAATTAGGGGCAGGCGGTCTAACCCGGGCTTACAGCACGGTGGTTGGGCTTTTGGTTGATAAGATGGATTTGGTGTATTTTGTTGCTCAAACCAGCTTGTCATTATTGGCTGATTTTGCTGATGAAGCTCAGGTGCGTTATTTAGTTGCTCAAGCTCAAGGCGAGATTGTTTTGGTGGAGTATCAGCAGCAAGTGAAGTTAAAAATCAAACTTGCACAGGAAAAACGAACTAATTTCATCAATCAATTACCAATAGATACACAAATTTTAAGTGATGATGAATGAAACTGTTTTATAAAACAGGATTGCTAGATATTTAAATTAAGAGCTAGCAAAATGAAAAGCCACAAACCCAAAGGAGGAAAGGTTTGCGGCTATTCACAGGAGATTGTTTGCTACATGCCATATCCATATAGGTCAATCCATCGTAACAGCGGGCTATCCATAGTGGTTTAATCCGTAAACCGTTTTCCATTGCTGCTGGGTGTATTATGCCAAAGTTGTTCAAATCAGAAAAGTGGCAAAAAACGTCTGTGTGTGTACGATATTTCTTACAAAGAGTCGGGCGCTTTCTGATTGTTATTATTTTTTAATCGTTCAATAGCAACAACCTTAGTATAGCCTTTATCCAATTGAACTCCGCGACTGGCGCGTTTACCCTGATAATGAGTGAAAAATTCCTGAGTAATTTTGAGTGTGCGGTTTTTGGTATGAATTGCTAACGTGTCGCCTGTTTTAAAACCAACAACCGCCAAGACACGATCACCATCTTGTAAGTGTATAAGTTTATTGCCCTTACCTTTGGCTAAAATGGGCAAATCATCTTTATCAAAAATCAATAAAAACCCGCCTGCACTGAGTACTGCAATGAAACTATCATCAGCCATCAGCGTAGCAAATGGTAAAACTTGACTGCCATCAGCTAAGTTTACCACAACTTTTCCTGATTTTTGGGCGGTGTCTAGGTTGTGAAGATGATTGATAAAACCATAGCCATTTGAGCTAGCGCAAATGATGGGTTGGGGATTTAGCTCTTTATTTAAAAAAAACAGCTGCTCAATTTTTGCCCCTGGCTGCAAGCTTAGTAAACTGGTGATAGGGTCACCTTGACCGCGTGCTGAAGGTAAATTCAAAGTGTCTAAACCATAACTGCGTCCTGTGTTATCCACTAAAATCAGCCTATCTGTGCTTTTGCCTTTGACGCTTGTCAAATAACCATCCCCTGCTTTATAACTTAATGATTCTGCCAAAACCTCATGACCTTTTGCCATGCGAATCCAGCCCGATTGTGACAAAATCACCGTAACCGCTTCAGATGGGTTAAAATCACTTACCTTTAAAGCAACCGCTTCTTCGCGCTCTACGACTGGTGATTGACGTTTGTCGCCATATGTTTTCATATCAGCAGTCAACTCATCTATTAAAAGATTGGTTAAGCTGTCAGGATTATTTAACTGCTCAGTAATAATATCATGTTCATCTTGTAGACTGTTTTGTTCAGCAGTAAGTTCAATCTCTTGCAATTTAGCAAGTTGGCGCAGTTTAATGTCTAAAATCGCATCAGCTTGAATGTTACTCATGCCAAAACGGGTCATTAAAATATGTTTAGGGTCGTCCTCAGTACGGATAATTTGAATCACTTCATCAATGTGTAAATACGCCATCAAAAGCCCTGCCAAAATATGCAGGCGTTTTTCAATGCGTTCTAGGCGATATTTTAGTCTTCGAGTAACAACGTTTCTTCGGCAGATTAGCCATTCTTCTAAAAGTTGTTTGAGATTTTTTACTTGCGGTTTGCCATTTAAACCAATGACATTCATATTGACCCGATAAGAGGATTCTAAATCAGTACAAGCAAACAAATGGGACATGATTTTTTGAGTGTCGTGTCGTCCTTTTTTTAATTCAATAACAATGCGACAAGCATTTTGATGGTCAGATTCGTCATTGATGTCAGTAACCCAAGGCAGCTTTTTGTCAGTCATCAACTTAGCAATCTGTTCAATGATTTTATTGCCAGAGATTTGATAGGGCAGGGCATCAATAACGATGGTATTTTTGCCCATATCTTCGGTGTGATAAACCGCGCGCATTTTATAATTACCCTTACCTGTTTGGTATATTTTTAATAAATCATCTTTGCTACTGATGATTTCGGCACAAGTCGGAAGGTCGGGCGCTTGGATGATTTTGCATAGCTCGCTAATGCTGGTTTGGGGATTTTTTAAAAGTTTAATACAAGCTTTAACCACTTCATTAAGATTGTGTGGGGCGATGTCGGTTGCCATGCCCACGGCAATGCCGGTTGTACCGTTTAACAAAATGTTAGGCAGGCGGGCAGGCAGCGTAGTTGGCTCAAGTAGTGAGCCATCAAAATTGGGCGCAAAATCCACCGTGCCTTGGTCTAGCTCGCTTAATAAAGCGTTAGCATAAGCGCTCATTTTAGCTTCAGTGTAGCGCATGGCAGCAAAAGATTTTGGGTCATCGCTGCTTCCCCAGTTACCTTGTCCGCTAATCAATGGATAGCGATAACTAAAGGGCTGCGCCATTAGCACCATAGCCTCATAACATGCACTATCACCGTGTGGATGGTATTTACCTAAGACATCACCCACGGTGCGAGCGGATTTTTTTGGTTTGGCGGTGTGACGAAGTCCCAGTTCGCTCATGGCATAAATAATGCGTCTTTGAACGGGCTTGAGTCCATCAGCAAGGTGTGGTAACGCTCTATCCATGATGACATACATGGCATAATTTAAATAGGCAGCTTCGGTAAATTGAGCAATAGAACGAGTATCAATAGAAGTTGTTATGGTGTTTGTCATGATCGTTATTATCAAAATTTAAGTGAAAAATGCACTCATTATAGCAAAAAACATGATTTTTTGATGTCTTTGCCAGTCAAATCTACTACAATAACTGATAATTTTATAAAGAAGTTTTTTAAGATGATTGAATGTAAAAACCTTTTGGTATTTAGAAATGGCAATGAGTTGTTTGGTGGGGTAAATCTGCAGCTGCATAAGGGGCAAAAAATTGCCTTAACTGGTTCAAATGGTGTAGGCAAATCAACCTTTTTTTCAGTGATTTTGGGCGAACATCATAGTGAGAGCGGCTCAATTCATGTGCCAGATGATTGGCAGATTGCTCATATGGCGCAAGAAGTTTTGGCAACCACACAAAGCGCTGTGGATTATGTACTGATGGGTGATAGTGAATGGTATGAATTGAATCAACAAATTCAAAATGCCAATGAGTTACCCGAAGAGATGATTGCTAAAATTTATCAACGATTTGATGAAATACACGGGTTTGCCACACCTGCTAAAGCCGCACAAATTTTATCTGGTTTAGGTTTTTGTGAGGCGGACCATCAAAAAAGCGTTGCTAGCTTTTCAGGGGGCTGGCGGATGCGTTTAAATCTTGCTAAAACCTTGATGTGTCGTGCTGACATTTTGCTACTTGATGAACCAACCAACCATTTGGATTTAGATGCTATTTTGTGGCTAGAAGAATGGCTTTTAAAATTTGATGGGGTAATTTTGGTCATCAGTCATGACAAAGCATTTATGGATAATTTATGTACACATATTTTGCATATTGAACAAAAAACCATGCAAATTTATACAGGTAACTACAGTCAATTTGTCCAGATACGCAGTCAAAGACTCAGTCAGCAGCAGCAAGCTTTTGAAAAACAGCAAGCCACCAAAGCTCATTTAGAAGATTACATTCGCCGTTTTCGTGCAAAAGCTACCAAAGCCAAACAAGCCCAAAGTCGTATCAAACAATTAGCTCGTATGAGTGATCTCGCTCCTGTCATGGCAGACAGTGAATTTAGTTTTGCGTTTTACCCACCGGCTTATATGGCAAGCCCTTTGATAAGCCTTGATAACGCATCCATTGGCTACAATGAACCAATTTTAACCAAAGTTAATTTGCAAATCACCCCTGATATTAGGCTTGGTATCTTGGGGGCAAATGGAGCTGGAAAATCGACCTTGATAAAATCTTTGGTGGGTGATTTGCCACTGCTGTCAGGCGTGCATAAAGTTTCTGAAACGTTAAAACTTGGTTATTTTAACCAGCATCAAATGGATGGTTTGGACAGTACAGCAACGCCATTAATCTTACTTCGTAGATTGGCAGGGCAAACGTCGGATGCTGATTTACGGGCGTTTTTGGGTGGTTTTGACTTTGAGGGTGATAAAATCGATACACCATGTCAATTATTTTCAGGTGGTGAACGAGCAAGATTGACACTGGCATTAATTGTGTGGCAACGACCGAATGTATTGATATTGGATGAACCAACCAACCATTTGGATTTATCCATGCAAAATGCTTTAATGTTGGCTTTGCAAGATTTTTCAGGCGCCTTGGTGCTTGTATCGCATGATAGACAGCTTATTATGTCAGTTTGTGATACACTGATTTTGGTAGCAGATG
>CAKAQU010000081.1 GCA_916720335.1 uncultured Moraxella sp.
TATTCATTATCAGCCAAAGATAGATTTAGCTGCTGTAGCGTTTGTAAATCCATAGTATCGCCATCAATCAATTCAAACCAATAAACCGAACCTGCCGATATGGCTTTTCGCATCGCTTTTGGTTTCCACAACAAACTATCCCATCCCGATACAGCTTGCCAACGATCAATTGCAACGGCTTTTAAACGCACTTTGATTTCACTGTCTGGCAATTTCCCAGTCATTGACTTTTGGTCAATCCATTCTGGTAAATAGCCCTGAGCAAACACACATGGGGTGATAAAGGTTAAACAAAAACCTTTGGCTTGATTAATCTTGTCCACCTGTTCTTGTTGAGCAGTTTCAATCACGGTTTGTTTGATTGGTAAAAATTGAGATAAACGGCGCTCACCACCAAAAGTTGCCAAGTCTTCCTTTAAGTCTTGTTCAGACACAACCACAAACCCAAGTCTTTTATCATCAAAACAACGTTTTTGAATCTCTGGTGATGGTTTGATTTGATAACCCATATCATAACTTGCTGTTTGGAATAAACGCCCTTCCCCAGATGACAAAGTATCATCATCAATAGCAACGTGCGTGCGAATATCGGTTGGTATGCTTGTAATGCCATCTTGTTTGATGTCATCATAGGATAAATCATCCCCTTGTTGCCATTTTTTTAGATGTTCAAGGGTCCAGAAATTGACACCTGATTTGGGTTTGCCCTTAATAGCCTTAACCTTTCCTTCTTTATCTACAGTTTGTACATAAAGTAGCCCATCAGGTAAATCACTACCACAATCACCCTCCATAGCTTTTGGAGCTAAACGAACCAGTTCAATATTGCCGTCTTTTTCAACATACAAACTGTTGGCAGGCTTTGGAACCAAAATGGTATGATTGCCATCATCTCCATATTTGGCCAAATAAACGCCATAACTTTTTACAGACAATATTTGCTTGTATTCATCATCTTTTAGCGCATCTTCTACACTGCTAAAACGTTTTTTGATTGCAGGCAATGTTTGTTGAGCGATGCTCAATGAACGAATCAAGCCCGCCCCTGCACTTGGTAAAGGAAAAATAACATCCGATACTGACATCTGCGAACCAAATGGTTTTCCTGAACGAAAAACAAGCGGTGCAAAGGATTGTATTAAATAGCTTTTCATTTTTTTATTCTTTCCCCAAATCTTTTTGTGTTTTTGCAGCAAACCAGCGAGCTACAATCAGTTCATTTGCTAAATTGTCCAAACCAATCTTCTTGGCAAGTTCATTAAGCGTATCAATTGTTTGGTCAGCAATTTTCTTTGATTGATTGGTGCGAGCTTGTTTTAACATGCGCAATAATTCAGCAGACTGAATGTCCTTTTGCAGCTGCTTATCATCAATTGCAAAATCACAGGTACGCAAATAAATTTCTCTTACATCGTAAGCGATACGACTTGGAATTTGTTTTTCAACATAATAATTCACCATAGTTTCAAAAGCATTTAACCCAGCCAAATCATCCCAATTAAAGCGCAGTTTGGTATCGTTGCCAGAGCGTACAGAAAGTAAAATACCCAAAGCGTTACGACGTTTTTCCGTGCTTTGACTCTCATCAACATGGTCGCCTTTGGCGAATTTTTCAGCTTGGCTTGCCAATTCGCGAATCACCCCAAGCGGCGTCATGATATGGCAAATTGCCAAACCCACAGATAACGTTGGTGAATTTTCTGCACCCAGTTTATTTGCAACGCCAGATAAACTGTTAGCAAAGAGTTTTTGTAAGTCGTCAGCGCATTTATAAGCCTTATCAAGTGGCACAAACCCCAATACGTCATCACCCCCTGCATAAATGCAGTGCCCACTGCTTTGTCTCATGGTATAAGCCACTTGACCTGCAAAGTTTGATAAGGCTTGAGTGATTTCTTGATGCTGAACTTGTGTTTTAGCTTTATCCAAAAGCTCACCCATACGGTCGCCATCAGCAAGTAACAGTACACCGTAACGATAAGGCTCACCATAGCTTTGAAATAATGGGGCTAACGTTTTTTTAAGAACTTTTAGGTTATCAACAATTTCTTTAGCTTCTTTATCGTCGCTATTTTGATATTCTTTTAAGGTAACCTCCAATCGCGATGGGTATAAAAGCTGTGCATCATAAGCAAAATCTTGATAAACTTTGTTGTTTCCTGTAACACCAGAAGCAACGCCTAATTGACACAGTTCATGATAAGTGTTTTTTAGTCTGTTTAACGCATCTGGTTCTTTTTGGGCAATCTCTTCTATCCATGCATGAGCAGTGATGCGAGTAAATGGTGTAAATTGTTCCGCCTTCTCCTCAAAGCCCAAACGTTTAATCACCCCAACCGTATCAAGCTGCTCAGATTTAGACAGTGATAATTTTCTTTGTAAAGAGTTTTTTTGAAGACCGCTTTCTTTTAAAACCGTTTCACGCATGCCATCTAGCGATGACTTGGGTAACATAAACAAATCTTGATAAGGCTGTTTTATGACATTGTGGTTTTTATCGGTTGTTTTTCTTGCATCGTCTAATTGAACCAATGAGGTGATAAAATCCTTTTCCGATATGGTGCGGGTAGGAGAAAAATCTCTGGTTGCTTTGCGGCTAGCCAGTGTCTGACCCGCTTTTTGTGCAGCGTCATGATACGAATTATCATCACCAAATCTTGCCCAAGCCGTCTGAATTTCCAAATAATCATCCAGCTGGCTATTCCAAATGGTTTCACGTAAATAGTGTTTGTCTTTTGGCAGGCGTGATAAAGCGTTACTAGCCTCTTTAATAAAGCGTTTTTTTACGGATTTTTTGGCATTGTCAATGATGTTTTTCAATTCATCAACACTATCAACGATCAATACAGCTTGAACTTTATTCCCAACAGAAAAATCCGAATTTTCTTCCAAATCAGCCTGATTGCTTTTGTCCACGTGAGGGAAAATTAATTGTGCTTTTGTATCGCCTAAATCATTGAGGCTTTTAGCACAAGCTTTAGCAAGCTCAGATAGTAGCCAAGAGCCACTCCATAGGTCTCGACTACGACGGGCAGAGGCAATAAATGTCTGCACAGGTCCAATCGAAAATATAACAACGTATTTTAACATGTATCCATTCCTTAATCTTATCAACCCATATAAAGCTTATTTTGAAAAATATTTTAAAAAAGCCTGTATTGGGTCGCCTCCACCATTTTTTTGAATTGGATCAATGCGATTTGCTGCATCATCTTGCCAAATAGGATAAGATTGTTTACCAACACAAACCTTCATATTTAAAATGTCATCATAAGGCAACACAAGCGCCATTGGTTGATATTGTTTTTGCTGTCCCTTTTTGTCTATCAAACGCGGTCGCAAAATTAAGGGGCTTGGCAAACGCTCGCCAAATTCTGGTTTAAGCATGATATTTAAAGCTTTTTCTTGTCGAGATTGATAATTGATGGGCAAACCAAACACCGAACGAGCAAATACATTACCTGCTGGATGTTTTGGCTCATGCCTTCTATCATAACCCAAATTTTTCTGGATACGTCTTAGCGCATCAGGTTCTGGCCAGTGGCTGCGACCAGGTCTATTAGGCGCTTGACCCGGATTGCGTCCAACTCCTGGAGCTTGGCGAAAATTAGATAGTTTGTTGATGGCAAATTGCAAAGCTTGTAATGCAGAATTGTTGCTGTTATTTTGTTTGATAGCCAAACGGCAGCCTGCTTTTTCTACGTCCTCTTTACTCAAAAGTTCACAAATTTGCGGATAATCTAGGCATTGATTGGCACAGATTGCTCCTAAGCCCTTGCGACTGCGAAAACCCAAACCACCAAAATTTACCCACCACTGTAAGGTCTCAATAACTTGATTTTTAATTTCGTTTTGATGGACGATTTTTTCACAAAATGCAAACTGTAAGTCAAACGTCAGTCCTTGCTCTAGCAATTTATGAGGTGTTTTAGTTTTATCCGTTTCGTTATATGCAGGAAATAAAACATACTTTAAACCTTTTAATGAATCATCGTCATATCTGACTAAATGATTCTCTGTGATTCTTTTTGATAAGTTGTTGACTCTTAACAAAACATTGCCTGCAATCCCATCATCACCGCCACTGCCAATTCCACCCCAAATTTCTTTTTCTTTTTGTGGAATGTCTTTTAATTTCCATTTATGTTTGGCTAGCAGTCGCCACCAAAAACGCAATTGACCACGAATTGCGCTGGCGCGAATGGGCATTTTTGTATCCACTTTTGTGGATACGGTACCGCCCCCATACATTGGTGTGATGAGTTCACAGCTTAGTGTATGCCAATGTAGCACTGCATCTTTTAAATTATCTAAACTTGGTGCTTCAAACGTTGGTTCTCTTAACATATGTTATCCTTATTGGCGAATGATAATTCTATGATTATCAAGATTGATAGAGCGACGCCCACCATTTTTTCCATCAACGGATGCAATATCAATTTGTTCACAAATTGATTCACCAAACTTTTCGGTAAATTCTTTCCTTAACTTAGCTAAACCAGAGCGCAAATATTGTTCATCAACCGTTTCTTTTTTCTCCTCATTTTTGTATTTGCTGTAAATTTCATTAAATCGTTTTTGATGTTCTTCATCAATAGTAACTCTTTCTTTCTTGTTTGGTCGCTTATCCTGTGCTGGATAATACAAAGTTTCACCTTTTTTTAGCTTTAGCTCTGCGGCCAGTAAATACAAACTAAATTCCTTGGGACCAAGTTCACATTCCTTATCACCTATTATCACCTTTTTATCATTGACATCTAGTATAACAACGAATGGTTGTAAGCTTAAGTTAGCCATCTCAATTACTGTAGAGAAACTTTTGTTAACAACTTCACTTTTTGAGTTGATAGATTTACGCAATCTCACAAAAGGAATGTTAGCCAGCCAAACTTTAGCGTCAAAAGTGTCCAATGATTCTTCTTCATATACATCATGACCTTGTTCCATCTTTTTATGTATTTTTTTAATGATATTTTCTTTTTGTCCTTTTTTAAGCGCAGGGTAATAAAATCCTTGCAACGTTTCATATTTTTCACTTACTAAAACGTGAGACAATTGATCTTGAATACGCCCATATAAAGACAGTGCGTATCCTGCATAAAAGCCCATTGTTTTACGCCCGCCTGCAATCGAAACGTGTAAGCTGACATTGTCATCTTGAGTAAATTCACGAACTTTTTGGCAAATCATATCTGCTGCCAGTTCATTTTCTTCGGGGGTTTTTAAATCATCCAGCTTATTGCCTTCTTTGTCTACGATTGCATTTAAAGAGTCTTCATCAAATTTAATTTCTGGCAGATTGTATTCTTCGCACATTTTCTTAAAAATGCCATTATCGCCAAGCAAATTGTCTTTGATTTTTTTTAGCCCCGTTGTTGTGCTTAATACCTGAATTTCATTAGGTACCCATTTTTCTTGTTTTGCTGGGTCACAAGCCAATGCCCATAGCGTTTCGGTGATGATTTGTGGCGTCATACCTGTAACCAAAAATAAAATGTTGTGTTTAGACATACTGTTTACCTCGTGTGTTTAAAAATAATTAAGACAATTTTAACCGATGATTTGATAAAAAGTTTAGTTTGACAAGCTTATCGTTTAGCTTGACTGAAAAATTTGAAGTTGATACTGTCCAAGCCCAAGTGTTGTACTTTTACCCACATGCAAATATTGCCCAATCCAAAGCAGTGGCAAAAGTCGTTCTAATATCTCGCTGCTTGCGATAAGCTGTATATCACCAGACAAGCCAAATAATTGAATTTTTTGGTTTTGACGGCTTGACCTGCGAATGACTTTTTCTGGCTCGACTTCAACGTGCATGGTCAGCTGTTCTATATCCGCTAAAAACTCAGAAAATAAGCCATAACTGGTTTGCCATTTTGTTTCTGAATCGTGCTGCTGATTGCATTGTTGGATGCGATTATAAAGATTGATTAATAAATTTTTTGGCACAAGCTGATTTTTATGAAAAGCAATCTTGCCTTCTTGTTGCAAACGAAACGGAGTTAAAAAATGCAGTGTAATTTTAGATAGTTTGCTGATAGATGGTGGCTTGATGATGCGTTTAATTTGCCAATCTGTCAAATTAAATGGATTGGTTTTTTTATCAAAAACCGTTTGAGCTTGATTACTGACCTTAATCAGTTCGCCACAAGCACGTTCTTTGCCACTTCCAAGCCCTATTCGCAGTGCTTGTTCCCAAGCCTTTAATATCAAAACATAATCTTTGATAGTCTCGCCTAATAGAACAACACCAAAACGCCAAATTTGCGTTGGTTTGATGTTTATTTGGTGTATTTTTGGAGGTATGATGATGTAAGGATTGGATGCTTTTTGACGATTGGTGATATTGAGTAATTGAGTTTCAAAAATATATGTATAGCGACAGGCTTGATTTAACGGGCATTGACCACAGTCTGCTAAATCGGTAATACAGCATAATTCCCGCAGTGCATGACCAAAAGCTCCCCGAAGCATCGAGCCTGAGTGTTTGGGTAATTTTAGCGCATCGATTTGACGTACTGTTAAATTAAAGACGGCAATATTTGGCATGGTATCCCTACTTTTGGTTAATGTTTTATCTAGCACATTAACAATCACTTATCAATAAGTAATGTTATTCTAGCATTATTTTTAATACAAATTCTATACAAAAATGAAAAATTTTTTCTACATATTTTTTTTAATACTTAATTATTTGATTTTTAATGACGATTTAATTAAAGAATTATATTGATGGTTTTTTATTCAAAAAGCTGAGTTTATTTGCGCTTTATGTGAGAAAAAACAGCTGGTAATACTGCAGCGCCAATAGCGCAGACGGCTTTTACTGCATTACTTACTTGTTTGCTGTGAAAAATGCCCGTAACGCACCAATGAGCAAAATGCTCGCAATTATTACGAAATAAATCATAATTGTCCCCGCCCAATTTGCTGAACGCACGCTCAACAATTTCAGCGGGTGAAAATTTCTCATTTCCGTGATAGTTTACAACTTTAATTTTTTTCGCTTTACCTTGAAATTTTGTTAAATCTGCTATCTCAATAGGACCTGATTTAAACGTTTCACAAAACCCTGCGTAATGAATAACCTTATTATCACCAATATAAATACCATGATGTGTATAACCAAGACGAGCAACTTTAAGATGGGAACCAATTTTATAAAGATCCATAATCATCACCTTATTAATTAAATAAAAAATTTGAATGCAAGCCACCATCACCAAAATTAAATTTTAGTGTCATGAGTGTTTTTTTATAGATATTTAAAAAAACATTATTTAATGAGATTTAAAAATAATGTTACTTAGAATGATTAGCACATCTGGTAATAATAAAAATTGATTGTTAATTGATAAAAAATTTAATTGGAAAATTCATATTCACAGCATAAACATTTATAGTTATTTAAAATATTTTCATCAACAACTTCACCTGCCTTAGCGCCAAGACATAAG
>CAKAQU010000082.1 GCA_916720335.1 uncultured Moraxella sp.
TTACAATTGCTTTGGTAATTTGTGGATTGATTTTTTTGCAAGGCTATTCAACCATTATTTTTTGGTTAATGTTAATTGGTGTGGTTGTCTATCTTTTGCTTAGAACACTTGGATTAAAATGGTACATGAAACGCGAATTTGAAAAACAAGTTAGCGAACTTAAAATTCCTGATGAAATGTATCAATTAAAACTTGGTGTGCAAAGTCATGGGCTTATTATGGCAATTCCTGCTAGTACTGACCGATTAACAAATCTACAAATGCGCGGCATGAATGTTCGACAAGCGCCCATGCAACAAGGCGTTATTGCTTGGTCGGCGGTGACATCTTGGGATGAAACAGACGAATTTTTGTTTGTGATGTTTGAAGCGCACGGTCAAAAAGGCAGTCAAATCATTCCAAAACGCTTGCAAAATCAAGGGTTACCCATCCAAACCATCATCAAACATCTAAGCCAAGTAAAAACTAAAGGCATGGAGGGTTTGCCTTCTGCAGTTTAATTTAAAAAATTAATTAAAGAATTATAAATAGTAAATTTTACCAATTAAACCAGATTGTTTATACTGTACCTACATAAAGATTTTAAATCGTAACCAAAGCAAACACCCTTAGGAGGGATTATGCAACAATCCATTGACAAATTAAATGTATTACTATCTGGTTATCATGTGTTTTATTTAAACGTACGTGGTTATCATTGGAATGTAAAAGGTGAACACTTTTTCTCATTGCATACTAAATTTGAAGAACTGTACACTGAGCTACAAAACCAAATTGATGAAATTGCTGAACGCATTTTAACGCTTGGTGGCACACCCCTACACGCTTATAGCGACTATGCAGCATTATCTAACATTCAAGAACACAAAAATTCGTTTGATGGGCGTGAATGTGTAAGTGGTGTAATCAAAGGTCTGGAGTCATTAATTGCTGAGCAAAAAGCATTGATTGTGATTGCTGAAGAAGCAGGTGACCAAAACACTGCTGATTTACTTTCAAACTACACCAGCGGTCAAGAAAAACATCTGTGGATGTATAAAGCATTTCTTGGTTAATTTTTTAATTCAAAGCAATTTTTTAAAACCCTTGAAGAGACCATCAAGGGTTTTTTATGATAAAAAATTAACCACTTAGCAAATAAAAACATTAAAATAAAGCTGTTTTTTGCTATAATTAAAAGTTGTTTTTTTAATATTTGTTTTTTTATGCCAAAACAGCGTCTAAAAGCGTGGCTACCCACTCCAGAAAAATTACACCAAAACCGAATTGTGCGTTGGTTTGCACCTTTTTTGGCGGATGCTCGCCTGTGGCACATGAACCGAAATTCGCTTGGAAAAGCGGTGTATATTGGTGTTTTATGCGCTTTTTTCCCTTTGCCAGGTCAAATGCCACTCGCAATTATTGGCGCACTATTATTTCGAGCAAACGTACCAATGGCAATTGCCCTGACGTGGCTAACCAACCCCTTAACCACCATTCCTATTTTTTGGGCTGCTTATTGTGTGGGCGCTTTTTTACTTGGTGAGCCACTGATTGGTTTTCGAACGGTTGGTGTTTTTGTATCAGAACTGACCAAATGGCTATCGGGAAATGGTTACAATGCTCATATTTTGACACAATTTTCACTACCTGCGTTTGGGCTTGGACTTGTGATTTTTGCAATTGTTACCAGTATTATTGCGGGAATTTTATTTCGGATTGTTTGGCAATATTATATTTTGATTGATTGGCGTAAGCGTCATGGTTATAACGCTGACGCCCCAAAATTTAGCAACCAAAAAAATCGTAAAAGTGATGATGATTTTTCGATTTAATATAAGTTTTTAGATTTAAACTTCTTAAATGCAATCTGTCACTGCCATTGTCCACTTTTCATGACCAGCATTCTGTCAGCTTTTTTTGCCAACGCTTTATCGTGAGTAACCATCAAAAGTGCCATACCAAATGTGCTTTGCAGCTCTGATAATAACTCAAAAACTGCATGGGCATTTTCATCATCCAGATTGCCTGTTGGCTCATCCGCCAAAACCAATGCAGGTTTGGCAACCAAAGCCCTAGCAATAGCCACTCTTTGACGTTCCCCACCTGACAATTCACTGGGGCGATGATGGCTTCGGTGCGCCAGCCCAACTTTTTGCAACAGTTCATTTGCCAGCTCTTTAGCTTCTAAAATTGAAACATGTTTTCTCATCAAAAGTGGCATCGCAACGTTTTCGGTTGCGGTAAACTCCGCCAAAAGATGATGGAATTGATAAATAAAACCTAGATACTGGTTTCTTAATTCACCACGCTGAGTTTCATTTAATTGATTAAGACAAACACCCTTTAACCAAACTTCACCTGTAGTTGGCGTATCAAGCCCGCCCAACAAATGCAAAAGCGTACTTTTGCCAGAACCGCTGCTACCAACGATAGCAACACGCTCGCCTGCCTGAATTGTTAAATCCAGACCCAATAAAACTTCAGTTTTAATTTTGCCTTCATCGTAAATTTTACTAATGCTTTTTGCTTCTAAGATTGCATTCATTTTTTTATCCTTATTCATAACGTAATGCTTGAGCAGGTTGAACTTTTGAAGCACGCAGTGCAGGATAAATCGTCATCAAAAAAGACAACAAAAATGAAATACTCACAACCAACAAAACATCCAAAACTTTTACCTGTGATGGCAAATAATCCACAAAATACGCATTAAATAGTCCCAACCCCAGTGTATTATTCACCCAATTGAGTAAGTCGCTGACTGTTAAAGAGAAGGTAACCCCTAAAATTGTTCCAAGCACCGTACCAACAACACCAATAATCATACCTTGCACGACAAAAACCTGTGTAATCAATTTAGGGGAAGCGCCAAAGGTTTTTAAAATGGCAATATCAGCCTTTTTATCCGTTACCAACATAATCAAACTAGACACAATATTAAAAGCCGCTACCAAAATAATCAGAGATAGCAGCAATGCCATCATGGTTTTTTCCATTTGAATTGCAGAAAATAAATTACCATGGGTTTGTTTCCAGTTATCTGAGATTAATCTATCTGGGTCAATGGACTGGGCTTTATCAGCGGCGATTGGTGCATAAAAAATATCATTTAATTTTAAGCGAATGCCTTGAGCGCCTTCTGGTAGTCTCAACAAAACACCCGCATCACGCATCGCAACATAACCTGTTAAACTATCTAATTCAGGACTAATATTAAAAATCCCCACCAAAGTAAAACGTTTAAATCGTGGAATAACCCCCGCTGGTGATGGTGATGCTTCAGGTAACACCAAGGTTACTTTATCGCCTAACTGCAAATTCATGTTATCAACCATGCTTTTACCCAGAACGATTCCAAATTCACCTTCTTTTAAATTATCAATATCACCTGCCAACATATGTTCATTGATAATAGAAACTTTTTTTTCGTATTCAGGTTCGATGCCAGATACCACCACGCCTGAAACTTGACCATAAGCAGTAATCATGCCTTGCAACTGAATAAATGGTGCAACTGCCTCAACATTTTTATCATTTTGTTGAATCTTTTCTCCAAGAGACTTCCAATCAGAAATAATCTCTGGCGACAACACTGAAGCTTGAGATACGGTACCCAAAATACGAGTTTTTAGCTCCCTATCAAACCCATTCATCACAGAAAGCACTGTAATCAAGACTGCTACGCCTAACGTCAGTGCAATAATAGAAATCAGTGAAATAAAAGAAATAAAGCCATTTTTATGTTCAGCTTTGGTATAGCGAAGCCCAATAAATAAAGCAAGAGGACGAAACATGAACTATCTTTTTTCCTAAAAAAATTTACCATAGTTTACACTATTTACACTCATTGCGGGCAAATTTTTATCCTAATGCTATTAATGATAAATTTACTGATTTATTCATTTATTGATACAGTATTAAAAAACTGCTCTACCACCATAAATTGTTCTTTTGTGGTTTCTTTGTGATACATAGCTTCACGAAAAGCAGCTGAGTTGGGTAGACTGCCTGTATACCATGCAATGTGTTTTCTAGCAATACGACAACCTGAATACTCTCCATAAAAACGATATAATTCATCAAGATGCGTCAAGACGACTTCTTTTAATTCATTAATTGTTGGTTTTTTAGGCAATTTTCCAGTTTGCAAATAATGATGAATTTCCCTAAAAATCCAAGGCTTTCCTTGTGCTGCCCTTCCTATCATTACCGCATCAGCACCCGTTATTTGCTGAACATTGACTGCTTTTTCAGCACTGTCAATATCACCATTAACAATCACAGGAATGTTTATCAATTTTTTGACCTCAGTAATCAATTCATAACGAGCACTACCATGATACATATCTTCTCTAGTTCTGCCATGAATGGTAATGGCACTAATACCTGCATTTTCTGCAATTTTAGCAACTGTTAAAATGTTCTCTTTGCCATTTTCATAGCCTAGACGCGTTTTTAAAGTAATGGGTACATCAATTGCTTTAACAACTTCATTAAGTAACTTTTCCACCAAAGGCAAATCAGCCAATAAAGCAGAACCAGACAATTTTTTACATACTTTTTTGGCAGGACATCCCATATTAATATCAACCATTTGCGCCCCGTTTTCTACTTGAAAACGCGCTGCTGCAACCAATTTATCAACATCCGCTCCTGCAATTTGAGCAGAAATAGGGGCAATCTCTCCTGTAAAATCAGCACGATACAATGATTTTTTACGCGCATAAAGCGCCGTATCTGCAATAATCATCTCACTGATGGCATGCCCTGCCCCAAAATTTCGACACAGTCTTCTAAAAGGATTATCCGTAACCCCCGCCATAGGTGCAAGTATCAAGCGATTGTCGATTTTTAAACCATTGATGTATAAGGGTTTTAATAGATAATGTTGATTTTCAATGGTTTTTTCTTGATTTTCCGTTGTCATAATTTTGGCATAAACTCGCATAAAGTAGTATAAACTTGCATATTTTAACATAAATGTTGTAGTATATTTGCAACTTTTTTAGACCGAGTTGCAAGAGTTGCAAATTTATGGGTACAATTACAAAACGCACAACCACAAATGGCAAAATTCGCTATGTTGCCAGTGTTCGCCAAAATCGCAAAGGTAACAATTTTAGTCAATCCAAGACATTTAGTAAAGAAAGTTTGGCAAAAGAATGGATTAGAAAAACTGAAGCCGAATTGGAGCTAAACGGTAACATCGCCAAAAAATCCACCAATGACACACTTGCCACACTGATTTTACGCTACCGTGATGAAGTGGCAGAGCAGTTTAATCCTAAATACACCAAAAATCTAACCCGTATGGCAGGCTATCTGATTGCCAAAAAACAAGTAGGCACACTCACACGCCAAGACTTTTCCGCTTTTGCTTTGTGGCGATTTCGTGGTGATAATGGCAATGATGGTGTAACGCCATCTACTATCAAGAGTGATTTTTCATTTTTGGGGGCGGTGATTGACCATGCTGTTACCGCTTGGGGCTTGCCACTTGAAACTGTACAATTTGAATTACAACAAGCTAGCATTGCGCTACGAAAAAGGCGGATTATTACTAACTCCAAATCCCTTGACCGCACTCCCACCAATGACGAATTAACCACTCTAACGACCTATTTTTACAATCAATGGCTTAGAGGGCGAACCACCGTACCTATGCACCTTGTGATGTGGCTTGCTATTTATACTGCAAGACGGCAAGATGAGCTAATGAATTTACGTCTATCTGATTTTGACCGACACAACGCTCAATGGCTTGTCCGAGATGTCAAAAATCCAGATGGCTCAAAAGGCAATCATAAATACGCTCATCTTGAACCAAACGCCCTAGCTATCATTGATGAGCTGTTACAGCCCAACGTTAGAAACCGCATGATTTATTCAGGCTATGGTGATGAGTTACTTATCCCTGCCAATACTCGTACCGTTGGGTCCTATTTTAGCCGTGCTTGCCACGTCTGCGAGATTGACGGTTTGCGTTTTCATGACTTACGCCACGAAGCCGCTACACGATTGGCAGAAGATAACTGGAGTATCCCACAGATTCAAACCGTTACTCTACATGCATCTTGGAAAAGCCTACAACGTTATGTCAATCTTAAAAAACGACCAGAACGGCTTGATTATTGGGATATCTTAGCCAATCTTGACCCCAAAATCGCCATCACCCCTGCACCACGCCACATTAATGACCTAGACATCAAAAACGCTCAAATTGCCATTGATAGAGCCATTTTGACCGCTCCAACCACGCCTTACCCCGCCATTAACAACCTGCTGACTGACTTTATTGCCAATTTTAAGCCATCAAAAAAAGTAGTGGACAGCTTTAAAGAGCGGGCAGAAATTGATAATTTATTTTTATTTGACAGACTAAGACGGCAATTTGTCATCGCCTACACCCAAAATGCATGGGAAAAATGGCTCATAGAGCGAGTTACCCCAAAACTTTGGGTGGATATGCCAAATGGTACAACGCACTTTTATGTGCCAACACTTGACGCGTTAAAAATCGATGGTAAAAGCGTTTGTCGGTTTGATGATAAATGGATAGAGATTGGGGCGTATTTTGAAGCGGTGGGGACTTTAATTACAACACATAGCCCCCTGTAAATAGTTGTGTGTCATAATAAAATGCTTGACAAATAAAGGGGATTGGGGATATCTAAAATTACCAATCCCGTTTTTAGCAAATCAGATTGTTAGTAACGTTTTAATTTTTCAAAAAAGTCATTATCCATAATTAATTTAGGTTTAGTTTCTACTTGTTTTAATCCAACCTCATGGGTCATCATTAGATCAATTAGAGTGTATTGATCAACCAAAATCAAGCTATGAGTATGAAGATTTTCTATATAATCTAATGCTGGCTTGGTAAATGTAGTGGTAGTGATAAAAATTCCATGATGGTTGTTTTTTTGTGGAGGATAAGCACCAACAAAATTACGTAATTCACGGTTGGAAATATTATTGCCTTGACTGTATAATTTGGCTTGGATGTAGTAAGTATGACTTTCGCCATTTGGATAGTCTTGCAAAATCAAGCCATCGATTCCACCGTCATTACTTCTGCCTGTATGACGGGATGTTAAACTGGTTTCTGGGCTTTCATTTTCCAAAGAACGTTCAACCAATTTTAAACAAAACCATTCAAATTGCAGTGGAGTCAGACTTTCAAATTGAGTCATAATCATACTCGGCGTTACTTTGGCAAAGCCATCACCAACCATCACATCTTGGTAATTATTCATAAACAAAGAGGTTCTACGTGTAGTTTCCTCAATTAAATAATTAATCAAAGGGTCGCCACCATTACCATAAGCAACCTTGTTAGCTCTTTTAAGATCACTGTATGATTTATTATCAAAACGTTCTAAGTTTGTGTTTTCTTTACCGTCCAAACCGAAACCGTGCAGGTCTTGGCAGCCGAAGTA